>JAGUQV010000090.1 GCA_030154525.1 Mycoplasmataceae bacterium
GCTTTCTTAATTGCTGTCATAACATTTTTGTTTCCTTTTATATTTATGATAGCAGAGTTTGCATCATTAAAAAAGAGTTCAAAATCCGGTTTAACTAGTTGAATTCATACTGCAGTTGGGAGAAAAACTGCATTTATTACTGCATTTATGTTTTGGTTTGCCAATCTTACATATTTTTTCTCAGCTGTTCCTTCAAGAATTAATTTTTTATCTTTTGCAGTGACAGGGCAAGATTTTACAACTGATTCAATTTATAAAATTGTGCTTCCATTTGTTGCTGTTGCATTTTTTGCAATAATTACATTGGTTTCAACATTAAATACAAAAAAACTATCTAAAATTGTTTCATTAGGTGGGGGGTTGATGTTAGCTTTAACAGCCTTCTTCTTTATAATGGCAACAATTGGATGAATAACAGGTGCAATTAATCCTGATCTATTACCTGGGACAGAAGCACCTGGTGTTGGTGACCCAAACATTTGAGGAGATACTGGAGGAATTAACTTTGCATGAATGTCAACATTTATTTGAGTGTTAATGGCTGCCGATGGTGGTCAATCGCTTGGTGTTTACGTTAAAGATGTAAGAGGTGGTAAAAAAGCTTTTACAAAATCAATGATTATTTCAGTTATGGTTATTGGTGGTTGTTACATAATAGGTACTTTATTAGCTTCTGTATTTCCACCAACTGGAGGTTTAGCTGCAGGTTGAGCAAATTCATTTGTAAATTTATTTACATTTATGTTTTCTCCAATGGGACTTGATCCAATAGCCATTCAAAAGTTTTCTTATATATTAATTGGTTCCATTTTTTTCATATCATCAATTGGAGGATTAATTATATGAACTTCAGCTCCAGTGAAAGTAATGTTTAGTGAAATAGCTCCTGGAATATTTGGCTCTAAGTTATCAAAACAAAATAAAAATGGGGTTTGTTCTTATGGAGCATGGTTGCAATTCTTAATTGTAGCGCCATTTTTAGTTTTACTAATGTGACCAATGGGTGACTCAGTGAGTGAGAATCTTTCATTGATAAAAGGAGCCGCTGGATGAATTGGAATGTTGCCTTGAATAGTTATCTTTGTTTCATATGTAAACTTAAGATTTAAAAAAGATCATGAAGAACGTAGTTTTAGAATGGGGAATAGAACTTTTGGAATTACAGTCGGAATTATTCTATCAATTATAACTATTATTATTTTGGTTGTTACATTTCTAGATACTGCCCCTTTAGAAAAACCAATTTCTGAATGACCTTCTAATTGATGAATTGGGCCTTTAATGAAAGTTGTTATGATTTCATTGATTGTTGTTCCAGCTTACTTATGATATTACTTTAAATATGAATATCAATTAAGAGATACTAAAATTTCTTCTAAAAATAATTTTTCAACAAAATATGCGTTGATCAGATATTCTTTCACAAATAAATTTGTGTTGTGATTAAAACCTTCAATTTATGAAGAATATATAGCTAATAAAAATAAAATTTTAATTGATGGTAGAAATGCATCTATCTCTATGTTAAATACAATAGAAGAGCAATTGGATATAAAAAGTTCAATTTCTATAAAATTAGAACAAGCTATTGAAGATGGAAACTACATTAAAATAAGGAATGAAAATTTAGCAATTGACAGAGAAGCTTCAAAAAAAATTAGAGTCTTGAAAAAAGCCATAAACAAGAATGCCTGAAATATAAGAAAAGATGTTATAAAATTGACAAAAAATTATAAATTAAAAATTAAAGAATATGGATTAACACTAAGACAAGAGACCAAATCATTTTATAGCAACACTATGAAACCATTATTGGAAAATTATAAAAATAAATCAAAAGGACACGATAATAAATTAAAATCTTTAATGCAAGAAGAATTTAAAATAATTCAAGAAAAAGATATTAATTTTGATGATTTTGATAACGAAAAATATGGCGATTATAAATCTTTTGAAGCACATACATATTATTCTCGTTTACAAAAAGTGAGATTAGATGATAAAATAATAATGAATGAAAATGAAATCATCATTATTAGAAACTTCGCAGACTCATTAGTTGGAGAAAGATTAGGAATTAAAAATGTTAATATTATCAAAGAATCTATTGATAAAAATGTTAAATCTATTTCTTCAGGAATTTGAGATGAGCTAGAATTAGTTTCTATTACTCATGTTGAAAATAATCAATTTGAGAATCTAAAAATATATGTTAAAGATGCTGATGATTTTGTAAGTGAATTCAATAAATATAAACTATCATTTTAATAAATAATATGAGGGAAAGAATAGTGAATGAAATATAAAAACATAATTAATTATAAGAGTAATGCGGAAGCAGAAATTAATTTTCAATCAGTTCCATATGATAAAAATAATAATTATAAGGATACAAATAAATCTAATGTATTTGCTGATAATGGATCTTGACATGGTTACTATTTACCAAAACATAAAAATTTAAGTTCTTTTTGTGGACCTCTAGTTTTATCTCAAGAAGTTCCGATAAACGTTGGTCCATATTCGAATAATTTAGTTATTCGATTTAAAGATAAATTACTAAATTTTGCAAAAGCAAAACAGGAATCATATTCACTTCCAGGAAAATTGATTTTATCTTTCGAGTTTGAAGAATTAATAATTAATAAGGAACTTATTTTTTGTAGCAATAGAACAGCCTTAATTGAAACAACGATAAGAAATAAAACAAATGAAAAAATTAATTTTAATCTTAATATTGAGGGTAGTTTTTACAATAAAGTTAAAACAAAATCAACAAATAAGTCGAAAAATGACTCAAAGCACTGATTTAATTATTTTAATTCTATTTCTAATTTTGGGAAATCAATTACTGTTGATTTTATTCCTGTCATTGATAAAAAAGTTAGAGAAAAAATAACTTTTGAATACAGCGAAGAATATAAAAGTGTTCAATTAAGTCAAGAGAAAAATGAAATAAAATTTAGTTGTGATTTTGGAACTATAAATATTGCTCCTAATAGTTATTTTTCAATAACTTCTTTTGAATCATTTACATTTAATGATGAAAAAATTGAATGTTTATTCGTGAACAAACAAAATTATATGTCTGAACACAAAAATAGATGAGACAAATATATCAAAAATATTACAAAGATAAATGATAAGCCTGAATACGAAAATGTTGTAATTAAATCGCTACAAACACTCATTAGTAATTGGAGATCTCCAGCAGGAGTAATTAAAAAGAATTTTGTTATTCCTTCAATTACATACAAAGATTTTATTGGTGCTTGATCATGAGATAGTTGAAAAATTGCTGTTGGTGTTGCGCAATTTGATGCTAAATTAGCACAAGAATGTTTAGAAGTTATGTTTGATTTTCAAATATCTCACAATGATAAAGTTAGACCGAATGATGTTGGAATGATTCCTGATTGTATATTTTTTAATTATTCACCTGAGAGAAATGGTTTAGGGGAAAATTGGAATGAAAGAAATTCGAAACCTCCAATTGCATCTTGAGCTGTAAAGGAAATATTTGACATTTCAAATGATAAAGAATTTTTGAAAAGAATGTATCCAAAAATAATTAACTATAATAAATGATGGAATAACAATAGGTCACTTAAAAAAGATAATATTTTACAGTATGGAGCAACGGTTGACAATAAAAATGATGAAAAAAATGATAAGACAATTATTGAAGCTGCAGCTTGAGAGAGTGGAATGGACAATGCACCTAGATTTGATTGAGATAGAGTGAAAGTTGAAAAAGTATTTGATGAAAAAACTTTAGTCGGTTATGTTATTGATCAAATAAGTGTCGACTTAAATTCATTTAATTATTTAGATTTGATTTCTATTAGAGATATTGCAAAAGTATTGAAACACAGATTAGATTTTAAAAAATATAATAAATATTCCGTACAAGTTAAAAAATTTATTAATGAACATATGTATGACCAAGCAACAAAATTTTATTATGATATAAAAGCAAACGATAATCGAAAAGTAGTTGATTACGGTCAAGCTATGGAAGGTATAATGCCCTTATTTGCGAAAATTGCATTAAAAACTGATGCCAAGGATATTATTGAAAATATTAATGAAAAAACCTTTAATCAGTTTGTTCCTTTCCCATCAGCAGCAGTCAACAATACTAGGTTTTCACCCATGGATTATTGACGAGGTCCAGTTTGGATAGATCAATTATATTTTGGAGTTAAGGGAATTTTAAATTACGGATATGATTCATTTTCAAAAGAATTAGCTACTAAAGCAATTGCAAATATGGAAGGATTGTTTGAAGATTTACCAATTAGAGAAAATTATAATACTCTAAATGGAGATGGATTATCAACTACTAATTTTAGCTGATCAGCTTCATTATTGTTACTTATAATTAAGGAAGTTATTAATTAAGCAATTATTTCTTCATCTGGAGGATTTATCAATCTTAGATCATCGGTATAAAAAATTGTTGATGTAATAATAGGTCTTCTTCTTTTAATCTTATAAAAATAAGGTTGTAATCTTTCTTGAACTAATTTTTTCAATTGTTGAGTTGTTCAATTATCATGATTTTTAATTTTATATAAAATTGCGCCATGCACTAGTCTTCTGGATTCAGTAATAATTGGCAATGATGTTTTAACATAAAGCGTTCCTCTTGAAATTATTTTTGTTCTTCCCACAATTTCATTTTTCGCTCTATTAATAATGACTACCACATGAACAAATCCACTTTCTCCTAAGACTTCTCTTTCTTTAATAATCTTAGAAGTCATATCAGAAGCTTTTTCACCATCAATATAAACTGGTGAAGAATCTATCATTTCTTTTGAAAGAGTTATTTTTCTATCCAACATTTCATAAACTTCACCATGGGCAGCTATTAAAATGTTCTCTGATTTAACGCCGTTTTCGACAGCAGTTTGACCATGAACAACAGACATTCTGTATTCTCCATGATATGGTACAAAATAATCAGGCTTTGTTAACTGAAATATTTTATCGTGCTCTTCTCTATAAGCATGTCCTGAAGTATGTAAATAACCATCTATTTTATTTTCCTTAATGTCCGCTCCCAGCTTATATAAGTTATTAATTAATAATTCTATCTTCATTCTGTTTCCTGGAATTGGAGATGATGAAAAAATTATTAAATCTTTGTTCTTTATATGAACTTGTGGATGTTTTCCAATTGCCATTTTGGCAAGCGCAGCAAGTTGTTCGCCCTGAGATCCAGTTGTCAAAATAACAATTTCATTCTCTGCAAATTTAGAAATATTTTTTTTATCAATGAACACAGATGCATCAACATCAATATATCCTATATCTCTACCAATATTTACTCCATTAACCATTGAACGACCAAAAGCAACAACTTTTTTTCCTAATTCAGAAGCAATCTTAATAATTGCACTAATTCTTGTCATATTAGATGCAAAGGCTGTAATAATAATCTTTTTTTCTGCCTTATCCATATAATTTCTAATATCTTTCAAAATATCCTTCTCAGAAGGAGAGTGAGATGGCCTCATTGCATTTGTTGAATCAGAAAATAAAACTGTTAAATTTTCATCTCCCATTTGTTTTAATTTATCGAAATCAGTAAAATTACCAATTGGAGTGTAATCAAATCTAAAATCTCCTGTAAACATTAGTGAACCATTTGGAGTTGAAAATCTTATTCCAAAAGCATCAGGAATTGAATGTTGGGCTGTTCAAAAATCTACAACAACATCTCCGAAAGTAAATTTTTCATCCTTTTCAATTTCTATAAATTTAACATTAGTTTGAATTTTTCTTTCATCTATTTTAGCTTCCAAATATTTAATAGCAATTTTAGGAGCATAGATAAATTTTAATTCTATCTCTTGTAGCAAATAAGGAATACCACCCATATGATCTTCGTGACCATGAGTTAAAAATAATCCTTCTATTTTATTTTGATTAGCTTTTAAATATTTATAGTTTGGAATAAT
The DNA here is from genome assembly GCA_030154525.1 of Mycoplasmataceae bacterium. GTDB lineage: Bacteria > Bacillota_I > Bacilli_A > Mycoplasmatales > Metamycoplasmataceae > UBA710. Next base: position 5,970 of record JAGUQV010000090.1, read on the forward strand.
CCCTTTAATACCAGTAATAGAACCATTACCAAATTTTATTCCAGCATCTAAAATAAAAATTTTATCATTGTGCTCAATAACTAGTGTTGATTTTCCTATTTCTTGCATTCCGCCTAAACCAAAAAATTTTGTTGGTTTCATAATGTCTCCTAATTTTAAATTTGAATTCGTGAATTTAAAGTTTTTATGTTTTATATATTAATAATAATTATATTATATTTTGAAGTAGTTTATTGATTTATTTACAAAATTGTCAAGTCTTTATTTTTAGTTCATATATTCTTAGTGTCAATATGATCAATAAATAATTTTCCTTCTAAGTGATCTAATTCATGTTGAAAAACAATTGCAACAAATTGTTTGCAATCAAAGCGTTTTAACTTCTTCTCATTGTATGAATATGCATCGACAACAATTCTCTCTGATCTTCTTATATAACCTTCTTGATTAGAGTCAGATTCCTTAACACTTAAACAACCCTCGCCCTGTTTTAATGCTGCGAGCCCCTCGCTTTTAGCAATAATTTGTGGATTAATAATTACATCGCTAAAAATTATGTTATCTTCTTGATCCAAAATATGTACAAAAAACATGCGTTTAAGAACACCATATTGAACAGCCGCAACACCAACAGCAGGTCTAAAAATAGAATTTTCTTTTGTACTATCAATAACATGATATATCATTTTTTTTGCCAACAAATCATCTTCATTACTAAGAGGTAATAGTACATCTAATGATTTTTGACGCAAAATTTTATTGGGTAACTTTATAATTTTTACTTCAAATTTCATATTAAAAATTATAAATAAAATAATTATTTTTTTATTAAAAATATATAATTTATAATATGTTAGATACAAAATTATTAAAAAATAATATTAATTCAATTATTGATAGTTTGAATTCAAGAAATTTTGACAAAACAGTTTTAAGTAAAATATCTATTTTGGTTAAGACCAGAAATGAAAATATTCAAAAGTTGTCTTTGCTTCAAGCAGAAAAAAATATTATTTCTAAAAAAATTCCTTTAGAAAAAGATAAGTCTACTTTATTAAAGCAAGCCAATGAAATTAAAGAAAAAATATTTATGATGGAAGAAAAAATATTATTACTGAAAAATGAATTAGATATTTTGTTGCCAACGATACCAAATACTCCATTAGAAAATGTTCCAATTGGAAAAGATGAAACTGATAATGTTGTAATAAGTGAGTTTCCGGAAATTGGTAGAGGTTTGGTTAAAGTTATGAAGCCACACTATGAAATAGGTGTTGATAAAAATATTATCGACTTTGAAAGAGCTGTTAAAATGTCTGGTACTAGATTTGTTATTTACAAAAATGAAGGTTCTAAATTAGTGAGAGCATTAACTAATTTTATGCTGGATACTCACACAAAAAATGGATACACTGAAATGAGTGTTCCTTTATTAGTCAACTCAAATACTATGTATGGCACTGGGCAACTACCCAAATTTGAAGATGATTTATTTAAGGTTGCTAAAACAGATTTGTGACTTATTTCTACTGCTGAAATTCCATTAACAAATTATCATAATAATGAAATAATTGATTTAACCAAACCAAAATTATTTTGCTCGTTCACACCTTGTTTTAGATCCGAAGCAGGATCGGCGGGTAGAGATACAAAAGGGATAATAAGATCTCATCAATTTTACAAAGTAGAAATGGTTAAAATATCAAATAAAGAAGATTCAATAAATGAATTTAACAAAATGGTATTGGATGCCGAAAATCTTTTGATCGCATTAGAAATTCCGTATCGTAAAATATTATTATGCACAGGTGATTTGGGTTTTAGTTCTAAAATAACATATGATTTAGAATTGTGATTACCATCAGAGCAAAGATATAGAGAAGTGTCATCTATTTCATATTTTGGAGATTTTCAATCAAGAAGATCAATGATAAGATACAAAGATGAAAATGAAAAAATTAATTTTGCTCATACCATTAATGGGTCCGGACTTGCTATAGATAGAGTGATTGCTGCAATATTAGAACAATATCAAAATGATGATGGTAGCATAGATATACCTAAAATATTAATTCCTTATATGATGGAAGTAAAAAAAATATAATGAAAAAGTATTTAGAAAATTTGAAAATAAATTTTACAAATTGAAAAAATGATAAGAGATTTAAAAATATTGATTTTCAAAATAATATTCCTGCAATAAGTATTAAGAATTACACTAAAAAATTTAAAGAATTTGTTGCTGTCGAAAATATAAATATGAGTGTCTCTCAGGGAAAGATACATGGTTTTATTGGTCCCAATGGATCAGGGAAAACGACTATCATAAAAACTTTAATAGGAGCTTATTTACATCAAAATGGAGAAATAAAAATTAATAAATATGATGCCGGAACAATAGAGGCAAATTCATTAATTGGTTATATTCCTGAAAGAGCTTCTTTTCCATCTCATTTAAATTGTTTTCAATATCTTCAAAGTATGGCAGAAATATCAGGATTCACATCTAAAAATGCTCAGAAAAAAGCGACTGATATTTTGATTGAATTAAAACTTTTACATTTAAGTAAAAAAAATCCTAACAAATTTTCTTCAGGAATGCAAAAAAAAATATTGCTTGCTCAAGCATTATTGAATGATCCCAAAATTTTAATTTTAGATGAGCCTGCTGCAAATCTTGATCCTGTTGCAAGAAAAGAGTTGTTTGATGTTTTATTTACACTTAGAAATAGCGGTAAATCAATACTTATTTCTTCTCACATTCTCACAGAGTTGGAAAGAATAGTTGATGAAGTTACTTTTATTCATTATGGAAAAATAATTTATTCAGGTGATTTAAAGAGCTTTGAAAATCTAGAGCAAGATGTTTATATTAAAAGTGAAAATAATAAAAAGTTATCAAAACATTTAAATTCCCTTGGGTATGTGACAAAAATGAATCTTGGAAATGAACTTGTTGTACAAACTATGACAAAAGAACTAAAAGATGAATTATATTATAATATTTCAATAACCAATATTAAGATAAGTGTTTATCGTTCATCAGATTTAATGTCTATTTATGACTATTTATTGAAAAAAGAGGAAAGAGTTAATATAAATGCCAATATATAAATCTACTTTTATTAAGTTCATTAAATCTGCATCTACATGATTGCCATTATTAGTTATTTTATTTATTATTTCGATAATAGGGGCCATTTTGCCATTGGTATTTTTAGATTTAAGATCTCCTTCTATTATTCAAACATACAAATTATATATTGTTGCATCAATAACAACAATTGGTTCTTCAACATCAATTGTTTCGGCAGCATTTGCAGCATATAAATCAGTACAAATATATAAGCAAGAGATTGAGGAAGGAACTTTTCTTGTGTTGGTTTCCAAGCCACTAAGTAGAAAGAGAATAATTTTTGAAAAATGATTAGCTCTTTTGACAATTATTGCAATATATTCAGCTATCTTAATATCATTTTATATATTTTTAGTATTAATTCTTGATCCAGGAAATAAGATAGCAAACTTGGACATCACTCCGCTTAGGGATCAAATATTTTATGTGGGATTAATTGTTATGATTATTGTTTTCATTTTAACATTAATGTTTTCTTCAATTGCTCTAATTCTATCATCAAAATTAGCTTCATCAGCCACCATTGCGTTAGTTGCAGGTTTAGGAGCTATCATCCCAATTACAGGAATACTACCAACATTTACACAAAAACAACCATTGAACATGATTACTCCACCAGTGAATGTTTTGTCAATTAATAAAATTCCAAGGCAAGAAACAATTACATTTGTAAATAGTTTTATACAAGATGAAAATGTAAATAGTGACAATATCATTAACTTATTTGATACAGTTAAAATTAATGATGAAATTATTGATAATAATAAAAATTATATTAAAAACTTGGGAATTTCATCGGGTGATTCAGACTTATATTCAAATCTTCATTTCTTTGATTTAAATTATCAAGTATCTACAATAGCAACTATAGCTAGTGATTTGTTAATTCCTAAAAAAGATCGGGATTTTATTGCAGCTAATGCCATAGCTGGTGGGTTTGTTCAATCTCCTACTTTAGGTGGCAAAATTGATGTTTCAAAAAAAAATATTCAAATTCATGAATTGTCAAAAATGTTATTGGAAACTATCAAAAAATATGAAAATGTAACACGAGATGAAATGTATGGAAAAGGTATATATCCATTTTTCGATTATATTTTGAGAAATAAGAAAATTATTGCCGAACAAACTACAAACGATAATTTTAAAAATAATCTCATCAAACTAATAGTTTCATTTGGAATTAATTCTAGTGGTGGGTATAATTTGGAATTACAGAAATTTATATCTTCTCCAATAATTAATACAATCTTAGATGACCCCACCATAGACGAAAAGGATAAAAGAAAATTACAGAGTAAGGAAAACCCTTTTAGAGGTGAAATAAAAGCCATAGAGATATTGTTATTATTGAAAATAAATATTGCAATAGGTTCAGCAATAGACTTAATTATTTATAATAATTTTGTTGAAAATTTTTATAATAAAAATGAAATAGATAAATTTGTAACTATATCTGAAGCATTCGAATATTTAAATTCGGAATCAGTTAATAATGAAGATCTTAATACTATAATTAATGATTATTCCAAAAGTGACAGTACAAATTATAATGATCAATCAATTATAAGATTGGCCAATACACTATTATTATCTGAAAAATCATCAGGTGGGATAAGTAGTTTTGAAATTGGAACTTATAGTAATAAATGAGTTGTCTTTAGTATATATATTGTAATTACATTTGGCCTTCTTCCAATATCATATTTGGTTATTAAAAAACAGGATATTAGATAATTTGAAAAAGAAAAATAATTTATACATTTCAATCGGTAACACAACTACTACTTTTGCATATTTTGAAAACTCAATTAATAAAATTAATACTATAAAGTTTAACACTACTAAATTCTTTAAAACATTAAATTTTGTAGAAATATTAAATAAGTTTGATATTAGTATTGATAGGATTTTTGTTAGCTCAGTGAAAAAGTCACTAAATAAATTCATAATTTCATATTTTGAAAATAATAAAATTATTTTTTTAAAATGAAATAATCAAAAAAATATTTCTTTGGATCTTTTAGATAATCCAAAAGAAGTTGGTAATGATATTATTGCTTCTGCAATTTTTGCAAATACTCTGGGGGACAATATGACAATTATTTCATTAGGAACAGCTACAGTTATTGCAAATATTTATAAAGGAAAGCTAACGGGTTGTACTATTTCTCCAGGATTAGAAACATCATATGACTCATTATTCAAAAAAATATCAATCAATAAAATATCATTGAAGGAAATAGCAAATTATAATTTAAAAAAAATTGGATTGAACACAAAAGAATCTATTGCGATAGGAGTAATACAGGGTCACAAGCTAATGGTTCAAGAAATTGCTAATAGTTTTGATAATCAACAAAATACAAATTATGTATATTATGGAGGAAATAGTCATTACATAAAATTTGAAAATTGAAATAAATATAATGACATGGATTTATTGGGATTATATATATATTCTAAGAGTAAATAATTTTATTTCTTAGCGAATTGTTGATTATTAATCAAAGAATTTATAGAATGAATAATTTGACTTTTATTAATTATTCAATTCATCTTATTTATCTTAACAATTGGATATTTTTTTATTAATAAAAAGTTTTTAAAATCTCTGTCCACTACATATTCATCATATGAATTAAAATATGAAAAATTATCAATTAAAAATCCTTGAATAAAATTTTGTGTAATTTTATCAATAATAGCAACATCAATTTTCATTGTTCCAATTGAAAAATTTTTGATAATTTCAATGCCAGGTAAATTATCAATTCCTTTCTCAATTCCTTTAATAAAAGAGCCTAAAAGAACATCTTTTTTTGATTCTAACTTCAATTCCATATCTGTTAATGTATTTGATGTTAATTTTTGAATATAATTTTTCTTTTTATCATCTGAAAAGTCTAAAAATCTTAATCATTCTTTAAAAATTCTTATATCCTCGCTGCCGCTAGGATTATTGATATCATCTGCCTTAATGGACTTTATAACAATCATCTTGTCCTTAGCTCTTGAAATAGCAACATTAAGAGCATTCTTACCGCCCGGCTTTGCAACATATGATGAATGAAGCTTTGTATGTTTATCATAAACAATAGTCATTATTACTAAGTCTGCCTCGTCTCCCTGAATATTTTCAATATTCCTAATTAACAATTGAGAGTTTTGAATAGCTTTTTCTATTTCTGGATGCTCAGTAAAAATTATTTTTTCAATTTTTGCTTGTTGAGAACCATTAAAACAAAGCAATATTATCTTTTTATATTTTGGTAAATTTTCTATCACTTCTTTAATACAATATTCGACTTCTAATTTGTTTGTTGATTCTTCTCAAACACCTTCAACATTAATAACATCAATGGGTCTAATTTTATGATTTGAATTAACATCAACAACATCTAATTCTCCCTTATAGAATATTTCTGAATTAAATGTCATTAGGGAAGCATAATTAGACCTATAATTTTTGTCAAGCAAAATACTATATACCCCTTTTGCAGAAGCAAAGTCAAGCAAAGATTCAATATCTCCGAAAGTATTTTCTCCTTCAACTTTTGCAGCAAATCAACGTGATGGTTGCATTTGTTGATCATCTCCAGCTAATATTTTTATTTTAGCTAAATATAATATCGGGATGCCTTTTTCCAAAAAAATTTGAGAAGATTCATCAAGAATTGCATAGTCAAATTCATTCTTTCCTCAAGACTGCAACTCAGTTTCAGGAGTTGTTATAATAATGGGAAAAAGTAACTTAATAATTTCCGAATGCTTTTTAATGAAATTATTTGGTTCTAGACTGGACGTCCTAACATCCAAAGCAAAAGAATTATATTTTAACTTCATATTTTTATCAAACTTTTTTATTTTATTGAAAATTATTTTACCCATCACTTCTTTTAGTTCCTTAGGATTATTAACTTTATCTTCATATTTATTTAAGTCAAATGAGTATAGCTTATCAATACTTTTTAAAATATCAAGATCAATAAATTTTTGGTTTTTAACAAAGTTATCTAAGTCAATATTTACATCAAGTAAATTGTTTCTGATTGCGTTAGTTGCATCTTTGACAGCGGGAGTTGTACGTGTAAATATAGATTTTCTTAAATTATTTTTAGTCATTAAAAATCTACCAATATTTTTACTATCTTTTATCTTATCCAAATCATAAATTAGACTTGCTGGCATTTTTTTAATTATCTCAAAGACTTTTATATCAAATTTGTTTTGAGAAAGGTATCTAGAAAAAAAATTCATATTTTTATTTCCAGACGGTGTTGATTTTATTTTATTAACTAATTTCATAAAATCTTTTTCATAATCAGAAATTATTTTAATTGGCTCTTGTGTAGAATTTGTATTAAGATTTTCCAAATATTGAATATATGCTTTAATTGGTGTATAAAATGATTTCTTATTCATTTCACGATCATTTAAAACAAAGAGACAAAACACTCCTAATTCTTCCATTCTATTTTTCAAAACTTCTAATGCTGCTTTTTTTTGAGAAACAACTAAAGCTGTTTTTTCGTATAATAAAATGTTGGTAATAATGTTTGAGATTGTTTGAGATTTTCCTGTTCCAGGAGGACCTCAAATAATGGTGTTTTGATTTAATGCAGAAACTACAGCTTTATCTTGGGACAAATTAGAATGTTGAATTTTATAAAAACCAAAATTTTTTTTAAACATAATAGATTTTACTTTATCTTTATAAATATTTTTATCAAATTCAACATCTAAAATTTCATCAACACTCCCGCTCTCAATTATTTTTACCATCATTTTTCTTAAATATCCACCTGTAGGTTCGAAAAAACCCAATGTAACACCAGGCCAAAATTTTAGTTTTGAGTTTAATATTTCGTGATCCTTAAAATTTGGTGCCACTCCCTCTAATGTTTGTGGTATTTCAAAGTTTTGAGATCATGATAGTTTGATAGTTTCGTAAAGTTCTTTTATTGATAGTTTTGAAAAATCAAAATCAATATCAAATAAAAATCCATTTGATTCCAAAAAATATATAAGTTTTTCATTAATTTTAATATCTCCAATTGAAACTAATGATACATTAGAGTTTTTAATTTGTATGTTTACTTCTTTCAAAAACAATGGTGCTTGTATAGCTTTATTATCAATCTTAATTGTTACATAAATAAATCCTAAATGTAGTGGTCAAAGATTGTTTTGTTCGTTCATTGATTGTGCTTTGTTTAAAAGTATTTTTCAATTAAATGAAGATTTTTGTTTTTTAACTTCAGCAAATTTTATTATTTCTTCTTTGGCAAACAACAATTTTTCTTCTGTCTGTTTTCCTGCTAAAATTTTTTGAATACCTTCAGGAATTGATTCGTTAAATGAATCATACAAATTTGAAATTTCTGAAAAATTTTCTATCAATTTAACTTCGTCTTTGAAAGAAATAATATCTGTCTCAGTTAGAGATAATAAAAAAAATTTATTGATAATCATTTTGTAAAAAAAATTGTTGCCAAATTTTTTCTCAATATCAAAGAAGTGATTATTATTTATATTTGAAAATATGCAAGAATCATTTGTTGAAATATTAAGCAAATTATTTAAAATTTTCTTATAATTTTTAGTATTTTTCTTACTTAAATTCAAACTATTGGTATTTATATTCATATTAAAATATTATACATAATAATGTTGATAAGTTATAATTTAAAAGGAATGAAAAACAAATTAATTATTAAAGATATTGCGTTGTCTGGCACCCTAGTTAGTTTGATTATTTTTTTAAATTTAATCTCTTCTTTGTTTCCAATAATTTTAGGATATTCAGCGGATTTTTATTTAATCATTTTTGCAATCACATTAGTAATATTGAGAACATATTTTATAAAATTTTTAGTACTTATTTTTGTTCCGTGTTTATTATTGCTGTTTTCAAATGTTTATTGAATTAATTTACTGCAAGTATTATTTGAATATTTTTTTTCCGTATGATGTTTTTTCCCATTTATGTTTGGAAATAATTTAATTCAAAAAACATGCATGATTAACAATAAAAAGATTACAATAACCATTTTATTTTCTATCTTGTTTGTTTTTTGTTGAACCATCAAAATGATGCTACATGTCTTGGCCGGTTACTACTGGTGGACTAGCAATAATTGGAGTGGTTCATTTGCAATTAATTTCCCTCTTGCACTAGTTAATATCATTCTAACAATACCCATATTCATTATGATTTTCCCAAGAACACTGAAAGGAGCGAATACATATTATTCTAATATTTGAGATGACCAAAAAAGCTAATTTTATACTATAATTAAATTAAATAATTGGGAGATAATATGAAAGATTTAACTGAACAAGAAACTATTAGAAGAAACAAAATAACTTTAAACAAGAAATTAGGAATTAAAAGTTACACTAACAAGAAAGAAATTACCAACTCAGCAAAAAATTTGTTTGAATTATTTTCTCAATTTTCAAGAGAAGAATTGGAAAGCAAAAATTCTGTTATATCAACGTATGGAAGGTTGATGAATAGAAGAGGTCCATTTATTGAAATTAAATGGGAAGAGTTTAGAATTCAACTTTATATTAATAAAAAAATGGATGAAAAGTTATTTTATTTTACTTCTAATTTAGATATTGGAGATATTATTTGGGCAAAGGGATTAGTTATTAAAACAATGACAAATGAATTAGCCATTAAAACAAGTGAAATTGAGTTAATGTCTAAATCATTAAAAGTATTACCTGAAAAATATCACGGTCTTGTGGATGTAGAGGAAAGATATAGACATAGATATGTTGATTTAATTACAAATGATAGTGTGAGAGAAATTTTCATTAAAAGAAGCATAATTATTAAAGAAGTTAGAAAATTTTTTGATGAACAAGAATATTTGGAAGTTGATACACCAATTTTATCATCTGTTTCAAGTGGGGCAAGCGCAAAACCATTTATTACTCATTATAATGCACTTGATACTGAATTTTATTTAAGAATCGCAACTGAATTACCTTTGAAAAAATTGATAGTGGGGGGGTTGAGTAAAGTTTATGAGATTGGTAGATTATTTAGAAATGAAGGCATTGATACAACACATAATCCTGAATTTACAACAATTGAATTTTATGAAGCAAATACAGATATGTGGCAAATGATGTCTCACACTGAATCATTATTTAAAAGATTAGCCAAACTCCTAAATATGTATGAATTTGAATATCAAGGTATTCCCATTAATTTTAACAATGAATTTAAAAAGATTGAAATGTGTGAAGCTGTATCAAGAGTAACTGGTTTTGATGTTAAAAATGCAGAAGAACAAGAAATAATTAAATTTGTTAAAAAAGAAAAAATGAAAATTGAGTCATTTTTCAAAAAAGGTCATTTAATCAATTTAATTTTCGAAGAAAAAATAGAAAAAACTCTAATTAATCCAACTTTTGTTTATGGACATCCAATTGAAATATCGCCATTTGCTGTTAAGAGTAAAGATAATCCTAATTTTACCGAAAGAGCTGAATTGTTTATAAATGGAAGAGAATATGCCAATATGTTTACTGAATTAAGTGACCCAATTGATCAATTAGAAAGATTCAAAAGCCAATTGAGCGAAAGGGATTCCGGTAATTTAGAAGCCAACCAAATTGACTGAGATTTTGTTAAAGCTTTGGAATACGGAATGCCGCCTACTGGAGGCTGTGGAATTGGTATAGATAGACTTGTCATGTTATTCACAAAACAAATATCAATAAGGGAGGTACTGTTATTCCCACATATGAAAAACAAATAAATACCGAAGAAAGAAAATTAAAAGGTAAAAAACTTTTCGTTTTCGATTTAACAGGTACTTTATTAAACAAAAATGAAGGTATTGATCCAGAAATTATTTATCAGATTAAAAAGATATATAAAAAAAATCACTATGTGGCAATTACCTCAAGTAATAGTTACCAATATTGTATAGATTTATTAAAACCAATTATTGATTTTATACACTTTTTTGTGGGAAATAATGGATCTATTTTAATTGATAATATCAAAGGTGAATTAATGAAAACACCAAAAACTTTGAACATGGATTTTATTAATGAAATATTAAAAGACGTTAAATTGCTAGGAGGAGCCGTCCAAATTATAACTAGTAAAAAAGTATTTGTCAATTCATATATAAATATTTTTAAAAGTGAAGAATGACTATCTGAAAAAGCTATTGAGAGAAATATTAATCAATTTTCGGAGTATGAAATAAATAGTATGAGGCAAAATCAAATTATACAGTTGAGCATAATTATTAATCCTAATTATATTAACCAATTTTTAGTTTATTTAAAGCAACTTTATTGTAATGACTATGAATTTAAAAAATCATCTAAAATTAATATAGATATTAACCTTTCGGGTGTTAATAAATATGAAGGCATCAAAACAATTATGTTGTTATATCAAATAAATGAAGATAATGTTTTTTCATTTGGTAATTCAACAAGTGACTTAGAAGTGATTAAAAATACTCACAATAGTTATGCAATGGCAAATTCTGACCTGGTTGTAAAGGAATTTGCACAAAATATTATTCAAACTAGTGAAGATGACACAGTTGCTTTAGAAATACAAAAAATACTTAAAAAATAATTACAATATATTATCTTTTATAAAATGGTAAATACCGTCTTCGTTATTGCTTTTAGTAATATGAGTTGCTACTTTTTTCAATTCATTAATTGCATTTTCCATTGCAACAGAATATTTAACTGCTTCAAACATTGAAATATCATTTTCAGCATCCCCAAAAACAATTGTTTTATTTAAGTTTAGGGACATTAAATCACCTATAAATCTCACGCCATTACCTTTTGAAGAATTAATTGGTATAATATCCAAAATATTTTCTTGAGATTCCAATAATGTAAAAAGAGGCATTTCAATTTTTGCTCATTTTCTAAAATTAGAAATAACACTGCCATTAATGTTATGTGTTGGTATTAAAAATTTCATTATTTTGTTATCTTCAATCACAAATGTCTCACTAATTTTCTTTAATGACCAACGATGTTCAGGTAGAGAATCATTTATTCTCTTTGTCAATGAATTTATTCAAATATTATTATCATCACAATCATAAAGCATATCTGTTGCAGTGTAAATTAGATATGGAATTTTATTATCAATAAAATATTTTCTTAATTTTTTAGATGAATCAAAGTTATATAACTCTGCATTAATTACCTTTTGATTATCTCAATCTATAATCAAGCCGCCATTTATACAAATTACATTCGAATTAACCTTTAGCTGTTCTAACTCGTGCTTAATCATAAAGGGTGGTCTTCCCGTTGCAACAAAGACATTAATATTAATATTTTTTAAATTTTCAATAATTTCAAGTGTTTTAGGAGAAATGGTTTTGTCGTTTTTTAAAGCAGTCCCATCAAGATCAATAAAAACATTTTCAATATCTAATTTATTCATATTTATAAATTATACTATTAAATCAAAACTTTTTTTCAGATGGTATAAACTTTGTCAAAAAAATAATCATATTACAATGAAATATAAAGATTCATTAAATAATAAACATTTCAAATCTCATCCTTTAATTTGTAAATTAAAGGATTAATGAAAGGTACAGTAAATTTTTAAAATGGGTAATTAATTTGGTAATTTGGTAGATGGTATAATATGAATGTGTGTGTGAAAAACGACTTGATTAGAAGATGGTTCATTATTAACAACTAATTTAAATCCATCAGCCTTTTGCTTAATCATTTCTTTTTTTGCCAATTTTCTTGCAATAGAAAAACAATACCTTAAATCTTGTTCTTTAATTGTGATTAAATTTCTAGAATATGTTTTAGGCACAACCAAAAAATGTCCTTTTGTTTTTGGGTTAGTGTCATAAAAAGCAATTACTCTTTTGTTTTCAAATAGTATGTTTGATTTAATTTCTTTTTTGATAATTTTTAAAAATAGATTTTTCATATTAATAAATAATTTTAAATTTGCGGTCTAGGTTTTGCATAATCTGGTTTATTTTTAATATACAAAATTCCCATCTCTTCTAAAATTGCATTTACTTCCTTAATAACGCCTGGACGCAGAGCAATATCATTCAAAACCAAAACTGATTTAATTTCTTTAATTAATTCTGGATCATTCATATATAGGTAAAATGCCAATATTCTTTTAGAGGCTGAATCTTCTCATGGTGTATCTTTCATTGAAAATTTACCAACAGCTTTAGGTTGATTGTTAATTGTTTTAATTTTCTTTTGGTTTGAAGTATTTTCAGTTTCTCAAATAAAATTAGGTAATAATCTAATATAATAATCAACATTTATTTTTCCAGCTACAATAGGATTAATTCCATATAAATGTTGTTTTGCAAATGGTGTATTGGCCATTGCATCATTAAAAGTGAATTTGTCTGATAATTCTGAAACGATTTGTGAATCAGAAGGACTGGGAGTTTGATTTCAATTAATGAAAACATCGTATAAATAATTTTCAAAATTTAATAAAGGAGTGGCAGGATCATTATAACCATATGCCATTTTTAATTGAATTGATTGAGCAGTACCTGATTTCAATATTGGAACTATATCAATTATTTTTCATGTGTTAAACCCTTCTGTTAATTGGTTATTCAAAACTAGATCATTATTATTAAAAATTAAATCTTCCATAACAATTTGGTGCGATTTTTTACGTATGGTTTCAGATAAATTATTAATTGAAATTGGAGCTAAAAAAGCTGAATTAGCGTTTTTAGCATTTATATCATTTATTTTTTTTCTAATGTCCAAACTATCATAAGAAACCAATTTGTTTGTCTCAGTATTTAAAAGACCTGTTTTTGTTTTATTAAAAGTTCTAATTGTGTCTTCATTTATACTTAAATCGCCTTCTCCGCTAGGTGTTGATGATTCAAGAGTTATATTATAACCTTTAAATTTCAAGGCATTGTTATTAAATAATTGATCATTTGAATTAATTAATAAATTTTGTGAAAAAATAGTATTTAATGATTGTTTTCCTCTTGTTAATTCTAAATAATCAGAAGGATTTAAAATAAATTTATTTTGTCAATTTTCAATTTGTTCAGGATCATCTGAAGCATAATTTCACTTAACTTTTGGAGCTTTTTGAACTAAGTATTTTTCTAAAAAATAAGTTGGACTATTAATATCAAAACTAGTTGCTGTTCAATGATCAATACTATTGACATCTTTATCAATAACTTGATTATAAGTAGTACCTTTTTGAATTAATTCTGCATTAGAAGCTGTAAAATAAAACTCTGCAATAATCATATTTAATAATTCATTTTGAATTTCAGTTTGAACTATCTTATAAAGTAATTCAAATTCTTCTTTAAATTTTATTTTATCTGTTGATGAAGAAGAATAACCGAATTCAGGTTTAAAATAGTTTTTAATATCATAAAAAGTTCCATTTACATTTAAAGATAAATTCTTTTCAATTCAAATTTCTTTTTGCTGTTGAAAATAAATTAAATTTGAAGAAGATTTTCAACTTGTGAAAAAATCAAAAGCACTAAATAAGTGATCATTTATTTCTGTAGATATTTCTAAAATTGGCTTTCCAGCAATTTCTGTTAAAGTTTCATCATCAAATTTTAAATCAAGCAAGTAATTCTTTACAGCTTCCTTTTCCCTTTTATCTATAGGATTTGTTGGATTTTTTGACTTCAAGTAAAGCTCTGCAAAAGCATCTCTTGACCAAAAGTTAGCATATGTAATTTTTGCTTCATCTGAAGTTAATTGCTCTAATTGTGAAGCAAGATCTTCATCAAAATCAGGAATAACTGCACAAGATACAAATGATGTTGCAACAATTGGAACAGTAACAACAGATGGTATTCACAATCACTTTTTAAAATTCGACATTATTTACCACCTAAATTATTGACTGCTTTAATTTCAATTATTTTGTTTAATTTATTAAAGAATTCTGCATAAATTAAATTTAATCCTTGGAATGTTCCGACATTATAATTAAATCCATTATAGAAAACTAAATCATAATCGCTAGACGCAGTCTTTGTTTCTCTAAAGTCATAACTATTCATTGAGGACACTAAGCCATCTATAAATTCGAAAATTCCCTCCAAAGCCTTTGTTCTTTCGGGATCAATAATATTATTAATATTTCCAATAATGTTTTCATAAACTGAATTAAATATCTTTGTAGATGACTCTGGATTTAATGTGCTATCCTTTTCAATTAATTTCAAAATTATGTAATCCTTATTTTCTTCCATAAGAATTTTAGTGATAATATTATCATTGGCAATTTTATTATATTGAGCAGCAATGTCATATAGGACAACTTGGTCAGGATTGTCAGCAACATCAATAGTATTTTGAACATCTCTTTTCAACATAGCTGTAGCAGAACTATCTACAACATTTTCTATGTTATATATTTTTAAACCTGTATCGTTCGCAAATAAATATGTTCCTGTTGGTCCATTAGGTGTTGGGAGACTTAATTCATATACAGTTCATTTCTTTCAATCTTCTTTACCAACAACATCTAATCCATCACCGTATGGATTGCTATCATAAAATGATTCTTTTATTAAATTACCAAAAACAATATTAAACGGACTATCATCTATTAAATCTATTTTTTCAAATAAATCAATGTTGTATTGATACAAATTAAAATCAATAGCAGGCGAAAATGCAACTTCGCTTTCCAAACTATCTGGAATACTAAATTTAGGAACAAGACTATCATTTAAAAATTTTGCTAAATCTTGAATTAGAGGACTAACGGTTGAAGTTGGTGATTGATCTATTTTTAAAATTTTATTCAAAAATATAATTAAAGGATTACTTTTACGTATTTTATATATTCCATCTGTTTCAGTAGGATTGTCTATTGCTGAAATAGCTGCAATATGAAATGCTCTAGATTCATTTTCGTTTGCAATTAATGATGCCTTAGAAGCTACCTTCGAAGATCCTAATTGTGATCCTGATGTTTGTGCAGCTTTTGTTGTGTCAGGAGTTCCAGTATCTGATGAAACCATAGTATTCAAAACTGTTTTATCAATTAATTGTTGTTCAGGTGTAGATTGTGTATTTGCTCCTTTAAAATTTGAAAGATGTTCAAATGGAATAATTAATTTTCCACTTTCCGATCTTTTTACAGTAAATAATTGTTTAAGTACTGCTTTTGTAATGACTCAAGGCATTTTGGTACTAGATGTATTTTGCATAATTGGAATTGAAAAACTACTAATGTTAGTAGATTTGAAATAATCTTTATACAATTTAGGTAGACGATTAACTGGGTTTCTTTCTGATAAAACATAAGATTTATTTTCATAAACTGAAATTGGAACTTCATTTGAAGGAGTTAAAGGGTTTCTTTTTGAAGGTATTGCAATATTAGATTTTCCTGAACTTAAAAAATTATCTAATCCAACACCAATATCATCAGAAAATAATCTTGTTCCAGCAAAAATGGTTTGTTCCTTTCCATCATCATCTTTATATTTAATGTCTTGAATGTTTCTCAATGACAGGTCGCTTTCTTTTCAAATTGAAATATTAATGGATGCACTATTAAATCTAGCAAATGCTGCTGTCTTTGCAATGGTTTTTGTCATATAATCAATTGCTTCTTTTTCAGTGCTTGAATTACCATATAATTCATTGGTTTTTAACTCATTTTTTCATTTCTCAGGCCAATCCACAGGAAATGATTCTCTAATTGTCTTTTTGGAAGCATTTAATTGTGACTCTTGTGCGGATCTAATATCTTTATAAGATTTTGAAACGTCAACTCCGAATGAAGTTGCGCCAACTTTGTTTGTTGTTCCTAAATATTTAGTGTTATTAACAAATGCTTCGAATTTTAAGAATGCATTTCTTTCTTCATTATAAAGTTTTTCAACAATAATATTTTCAATTTTCTCAGTGTCAATATCAATTTGTTTTTTGTTTTTATTCTGATCTAAAATATCACCAACAATAATTTGGTCGCCATCAGTTCCACCTAAAACTAAAGAGTCATTTGGTAACGCTTTCCTAACTTTATATTCTTCTCACCCCAAACCAACAGGTAAACCTATTCCTAAAGACAAAAAAGCCAATATTGAAATACCGAAAAATCACTTTACTCTCTTATCTTTTGGATTTACTTGGACATTTCCATGATCAATATTTGATGTTGTATTAATACTAGAAATTTTTTGTGAAATTGACTTTTTAGGTTTTGGTGCTTTGATTATCTTTTCTTTTGGCGGCTTAATTATCTTCTCTTTGGGAGCTTTAATTATCTTTTCTTTTTTAGCTTTTTTTTCTTTTTTCATTAAAGGCTCCCTCAATTTATTTTCACCTAATATTTTATTTATAAGTGCTAAATTTATAAAAATTATATCATTTTTAACATAAGGTAATAATATTTTATAGTTTGTTTTAAACTAATTATATATAATAAGTTAATATATGAATGAAGTAGATAAAAAAGAATATATTAATATATTTGAAAAATTTGTTTCTATATGTAGTAAAAATAATTTATGATATTCATTAGCAAATGATACTTTACTAAGTGCAAAAACTGACATCAATTATTTCCACAATAATGGTATTTTAGAAATTTTCATCACTAGTGAAACATTCACTTTTCTAAAGTTTAATTATAAAAAAAATATAATTGATTTCACTAATTCAGATAAATTTTATTTGTCTACTCCTTTTTTTTATATTAAAAATAATAATAAGTTTATAAAAATAATAATAATAACTCCCACAAGTATAAAAAAAGTGGAAAATTTTTGTAATATTAAAAATAGAATAAAATATAACTATTCTAACTTTTTAACATTTGGGAGTAATGGTAAAATAATTAACAGTATTAGTTGTTTTATTTTTAAATTATTTTCATATTTATTTTATCCCATTGACCATAAACAGTCTTATGATAAATTATATGTAGAAAATTATCAAGGTTTTTTTGCAATTAACTCATTGAATGAAACGCCAAATAAGAATTGGTTTCCTAATTTGACTTTCAAGAGAGAAGATATTCGATTTTTATCTATTAAAACACATGTATTTGTGGAATGCAATAGTTTTTTAAAATCAAGATATGGAGAAACATGAGCAGATGGTGTGGATATTAAACGTTCTAACTATGACTATATTAAAATAATAAAATAATAAAACGAACCTATTTGTTTGTTTCATCTTGCACAATTTTGGAGTTAGATAATTTTATAACTCTTGTGGAATACTTAATAAGTTCTGGATCGTGCGAAACCATAATAATGGTTTTTCCTAACTCCATATTTATTTTTCTTAAAAGTTCCATAACAATAGTTCCTGTTTTTTTATCAAGGGCTCCTGTCGGTTCATCAGCAAAAATAATTTCACTATTTTTAGCTAATGCTCTCAAAATAGAAATTCTTTGTTGTTGACCCCCTGACATTTGAGAAGGATATTTATCAATTACATCAATTAAATCAAAATCTTCAAACATTTTTTTAATATCCTGTTGTTTCGATTTATCTTTTTGTAAATACAATCCTGTTTCTACATTATCAAATCCACTTAAATTATTAAGCAAATTATAGCTTTGGAAAATAAAAGCTAATTTATTTCTACGAAATGTCGTTAGTTGCATATTTGATAAATATGGTAAGTTTTGATTAGAAACGATTAGGTCTCCTGAAGTTGGTCTATCTAAACCTGACATTAAATTCAATAATGTTGTTTTTCCTGATCCTGATTTTCCATATAATATAACAAAATCTCCAGTCTTAATAGATAATGTTAAATCAGTCAAAACTCTGGTTGTGTTTCCACCTGAAATATAGTACTTATTTAAATTTTTAATATCAATTATGTTACCAACTTCATTTATTTTATTTGCATGTTCATCAGATTTTCTTTTTGTGTTATTTGCTTTATTTAATTGTCTTTTTAATTTATAATCAATTTTAATGATTTGAGAATCTGAATGTAAATTATCACTAGTGCTCTTTTCTTTTAAAAAATTCTTTAAAAATTTATCTTTTATATCTTTTATATCTTTCATATTAATCTCCCTTCAATAACATTATTGGTTTGATTTTACTTAAATTAATTCACGAAATTAGAGAAGTTAATGAAAATACAACCACAACTATCGTTGAAGATAACAAGATGTTGACAAAATTAACAGAGACAGACAAAGAAATTAATACTGAAGAATTAACAATGCTTGTAAATGCTGCTATTAAACCCATAGTTAGTGGGATTGACAATAAAATAGATAAGATAATTATTGGAACATATAGTGAAAAGAATAAAATCATTTTCTCTCTATGATTATATCCCAAGATAGAAAAGATGGCTGCATTTCTCTCATTTTCATTAATTATTAAAGTAGATATCATTATCAATGTTGTGATTGATATTAATAATGAAAGCACAATGACCATAGTACTAACTGAGTTGATTGCGTTAGTTGTATTTGAAATAAATCCTGACTCAATATTTTTAGATTTAATATTCATAAATGTTGGAGATAGAATACTATTATTGCCATATATTTCTGCAAATAATTCTAGGGAGTTATTTACTCTAGATTCATTTCCAGGCTCAACAACTTGTGAGAGTGTAATGTCTTCTATTTGCAATAATTTTAGTATTAAAGATTCTATTTCGATCTCTGTAAAATTGGGATTAATAATTTTTAAAGTGGTCGCAAATACTGAACCATTTATATAAGTATCAGTTGTTCCGAATCTTTTTACTTTAAAAAATAATTCTCTAAAAATATTTTTATTCTTCTCTTGTTGTTCAGTAGAATTATTCAATGATGATAAATCAATTTTTTCATCTGCTGCTCAATATCCATTTTCTGAATATAAACTTAGCGCTCCTGTCGCTTGCATTGGAATCTCTTCTGTGGAAAGTACTCCATTAAATGGAATTTCTTCATTATTAGATAATAGCGGATTATTTAAATAAGTTATCTCATTAATAATTTCTTGACTTGTTGTTCACTCTTCATCAATGTAAGTTTCGTTTATCCCAATGACTTCAAACATTTGTGTAGTTTTTTCAATATTTCCTAGATTTAATTTTTCCTTAATTACATTAGTGAAACGACCAGTATTGTTGGTAATTTTTAATTCTATTTTTGATCCAATATTCAAATTTCTAGAGTCTTTTACAACATGATTAATTATAACTGGAACAACTGTCTTTGATTCTTTTCACATCATATTTGCTTTCTTAATAAGATTCTGACCTGAGGAGTCAACTATTTTTATTTGTTCTGAATTTTGATTATATCCATTAATGATAGGTGTATGACTAACATCTTTTTGGTCAACTGTAGAAGCATATGAAAATTTTTCATTTTTTTCATTATTAAAAATGACACTTCCAAAAGTTATAAAATAATCTTGTGGTACTTCTGAAAAGATTTCATTCTCATCATAAACTTCATTTTTAGCACTAAGAGCTTTGTCATATGAAGTTACTAAGAAATCTCTATATTTATCTCTCAAACTTTTATTGTCTGGATCATATATCCCTTCTCCTGATATTACAATATCTTGATAAAAATAGTCTCCTGTTATTTCATTAATATTTCGATAAACAAATTTTGAATCTTGCGGACTTACTTCATTTATAATATATTTAAAATAAGGCACTTTAACTTGTTCGCCTAAATCATTTGATGCTGATAATTTATGTTCATTATCCTGTCCATAATTTTCTAAATCTTGAGATCATTCTAGTCATTTTGAAGCATATTGAGATTTGGCAATTGCTGTTGATCTTTGAGAATCTGGCATAGAATTAAAAAGTGTATTCCAAACATTTACTTCAATTCCTCCACTATTAACAATTAAGTCTAAGGATGATTTTGTTATTACATGTTTGTCTCATATTTTTGGCTTTCCATTCGGATAATAATTTTCATTACCTGAAGAAAAATTTATTACACCATTTGGGCCAGGTTTAAAGTAATCTCCTAAATAAGTTGCGCCCTCATTTGGATTTCCAATTGGTACATATAAAAGATCTTCCAAACTTTGCTTGTCTAATATAGAAAGCGATCCCCCTTCAAGGGTTGGAGTTGTTAAATCAATTTTAAAATTATACTTTCTATTCTGATATGTTTTATGAATCGCATGACCAAAAGCATTATTTGAAGCTATGGAGAAACTAATTATTGTGACAGTGAAAAGAAGTGAAACAAACAATGAAATTAGTTTTCATATTGAATTCAAAGAAAGCGATAATGTAAATTTGGACTTGATATTTTTCGATTTAAATTTGGACTTGATAATCTCTGCTGATTTAGAATGGTTTAATTGAAAAGAACCATCCATCAATTCTGTAGGTTTTATTCTTAATAAATATAATGTTGTCATTATAGTCAATAAGATTAAACCAAACAATGGTAAAAAAACAGTTATAGCGAGTGAAACTATATCAAATTGAAGTGGAATTATTGGTAATGTCCAATATCCTGAAAATACACCCATAATAGGTATCTGACATAAATAACCAACTATATAACCAAGTGATGCTCCAAAAAAAGTAACTATCAAAGGTAAAATACAAATAGAAGCTGCTATTTGAATAGATTTGTAACCCTGCGCTTTTAGTATCCCTAATACCTTTGATTTTGATGAAATATATCGTTTTACAATAAATATGGTTATGATTCCTATTAACGAAACTAAGATACTTGAAATTAGTATATTAGCATTATTAAGTGTAGATATTAGAGTTTCAATTGTTTGTACTCTTAGTGATCTTTCCGGATTTAATGGACTAAACTCATTATATAAAAATGCTTTTTTGTAAATAAAATTATTTTTTTCACTCTCTGATAAATCATCATAATTATTTAACCCTGTTATATTCATATAAACATACTTATTGATTTTATTTCTTAAAACAGAAGGTGACAATCCCTTTGGTGAAATTAATAAAAAATACTTATCAATATTAGCGTTAGCATTTGATTCTTTAACTCTATCAAAACCTTGTTGGTTTACATACATAAGAACTTGAGATTTAGTGTCAACTTGAATATTGTCAAGATTTGTTACTGGATACAAGTAATCAACTGTTGAATCAACACCAACAATTAAAAATTCCAGTCCGTTAACATTGATTTTGTATTTTGAATCTAAACTTTTCAACAAACTGTCCATTTCAATTGAATTTGAAGGCATATTTGATGAATCTATTTTATATACTTCTTTTCTGTTTGCATTTAAATATGCTTCATTAATTTTAACTAAATATGAAGCAATATCTGAAATAACAATTTGAAAATCATCGATTTTCGCTTCCGTAAATGATCCGATGGCTTCTTGAAGAGCTTTTGCAGCATCTATTCCAAATATTTCTAAATTATTACCTGTCTCTGGATTTACTAATAATTCGTTTACTAGGTAATCTAAATAATCTGCATCTAAAGAAAGAGTAATCATTTGATTCATACTGCTTGGATTATCAATAAAAATTTCTCCCCCTATAATTTCATCAATTATTCCTTTAAAGCCCTCATAATTTATTCCTGTGTTATGCTCTGTTGTATTAAATTTATATAATTTTTGTTTAATAATAAATTGTAAGTTTCCAATTGATGTTTCACTATTTGCAGCTTGATTAACAGTAAATCATAAAACAACAGGAGCATTTACAACACCACTGAAGGGACTCATAATTGCGCTTGATAATCCTAAATTTTCCATAATTGCATTTGCAGGACCTGAAAGAGTGTTTAATGTTCTCAATCCGGAGGTCAACATTATGTTTGATTCCTCTTTATCATTACGGAGAAACATTTCAATAAAATCTTTTGTAACTAAATCAGATAATAGGGTTTTTCGAGTATCAAATGGAATTATTGATGATAAACCAGAAACTAGCGAAATTGTTTTACTGTTTATTTCAAACTTTCCATTATTATAATCAAAATAGTAATTTAGCGCTTCTCTTGGCAATCATGTTTCTGGATTAGCATTAGCTAATTTTAACGCTGTTTCCTTAGCGTTTGAATAGCCATCCAATATTTTGAAACTCATTAATGCTCCATTAAACTCTTGCGATGTATTATTTATTATTTTTCCAACTTGTGAATTTTTATCAAGAACGTTGCTAACCAAAAAAATGATTTGCTTTTTAACATCATCAATTGTCACTTCTTCATTCTCATTCAAACTTAATTGTGTTAATTTCATTCAAAATGAATAAAAACTTAATATTTCAACTGTCATATCTCTTGATTGGAGTGGGTTATTTTTGGTGAAAAATTCACTATATACTTGATCCATAACAGTATCTCTAAATCCTGAACTCTTTTCTCTAACATTAGGATTGATTATATTTATAAATTTATCTGCTAGAGTGTTGGGTTCAGTTGGATTAGGTATATTGGTTCCTAAAACACCTCCACTTGACGGCACACCATTAGGATCAAAATTTTTAAATTCTGTTTGGTTCATAAATTCCAAGTAAATATCAACTCTTTTTTTAATATCTTTATTTTTAATACTCACATCTGATTGATAATCAAAAATATAATTTGTTACATATTCTCCAATTATTGAATTTGGATCCAATACATATTCTGGATTTATCAATAAAATTGAAAGTTCTTGTAAGGAAATATTTAATTCATTTAATTTTGGTGTATGAGATTTCAAGAGTGATTGTAAATCTCTAATATCTAATTTATTTGGGTCTGAATCAGGTTGGTAAAGACCGATTCCCAGAAAACCAACTCATGATGTTTTTGATGAAACATTCATCATTTCAATAATTGCATTGAAAAGTGCATCATCACTATCATTATTTTTTCCTAATGAATCAAGTAATGATGCAAAAATTCCTGAAATTGAAATTGAATTAATTAAATATTTCTCTGGTCCTTTTTCCTCATCAATGAAATATTCTCTAATTGCAGAGTTATTTTTAATATTTAGACCAAATGCATCAAGGTTAATTAAATCAATTATTTTGTTGAGCCCTGAATTAATATTCGTAAAATCTCCCACTGTTTCAAGATTATTTAATTGATCAAGTATCGGGCCAAATAATTCTAAAGACTCACTATCAAGAATTTCTTCTTTAACATAATTAATTATTTTTGCAAAATTTAATTCTGAAATAATTTGTTTTAACCCAGCCTTGAAACCAAAACTTGGGTCAAGTGGATTATCAGGAGAAATATTATTTATTACTATAGGTAAAATATCTCCAACACCGATCACTTCATTTTTAGGTCTTTCAATATCATAAAAATTATTTCAAATTTGTATAATGGTTTCGTCAATATTAATTGATGAAATTATTTTTCTTAATCCTTTGACCATTTCTTTTGGGTTATTAACAAAAGTCATAATTTTGGTCATGTCGAATGTTTCTCCCAAAATTGTACTTAATAATTTTGAAAGTGTTTTGATTTGATTTTCAATATTATTTTCGTCAGGGTTATTAATTATTTTCTCAAATATTTCATCTAAAAATTCATTTCAAAATAATTTTTCACTATGTTTGCTTCCTTCATAAAAAATACCAAATAAGATTTTTTGTAATTTTCTATTTTCAATTTTTGAAGGAAAAACTAGTACATCTGCAAAACCATTTTTTGTAAAAGATGTTGTCATTGATTCAACTAATATATTGAAATTAAGAGGTGATATTAAAGGTGCTACCAACTCTGTCATTGAACTAATTAAGTTATCACGAAAAACATTAAAATTATTTGATTCTTGTCAATTATTAATAATTGATGAACTAGGGATCATTATTTTGAAGGGTATTGAGTATTTGTTTGAATAATTTTTGTTTTGTTTTGCTCAACCATTAGCTCCAACAACAGTAACTGGATCGCCATTAGATTTGACTGATGCAAAATTTAAATTATTTGCTTTAATAAAGTTTTGCATTTTTTCTTCTGACCCATCAAATTCAATTGGGTTGTCTGAAATTCAGGTTTTTTTGCCACCCTGAACTACTTCTTTTAAAATATAATATTTTCCATTTGTTTCATTAATTGTTGGTGTTTGTCTTGTGATACCATAAATTTTTGTTCCGCTTTGCATTCTTAATATTTTCGCATTTTTAAACACTTTAGTTGAGTTACTTGAATTTTGATAATAACTATAAGGTGTATAAGTATAATTTTCAAAAGTTACAACAGTATTTATATAATTTTTGTCAACAGACATACCTTTGAATATAAGATCCATTATTTTAAAAATGTATGTTTGAGGTACTTTTGAAGATGAAATATCATCTTCAGAACTAAGAGAAAATAATAATGACTTTTCATTCTCTTCATTATATAATTTTCCAACATTTTGTTGAATCGTAATATCGTTACTTAATTTTATTTCTTGATCTTTATTCCCACCATTAATAAAGTGAAAAATATTTGAATCTTTGTTATTAAATCCTGAAACAGTCAAACTTTCTCTCAAACCTATGTTTTCAATTGAACCAACAAGTTTCAAAATTTCATGAAACAATTCCTCTTGTGCAATTGCTTTTGCACCTTCATCAATTTTTTTTATTCTTTCATTTTTAGAATTTAAATTATTTATTATTGACTGAATGTTAATTGAAGTTTCACTATTAGGATTTTGAAGTAGTTGATCGATATCAGATTGTGATATGAAATTTGATTCTCTTTCAAATCAAAGAATTGAATTGTTTATCACAGTTGTTGGAACTTTATTTGGTGCCCTTGGTCCATTAACTTTAGGTGATGGTTTTAACTTTAATTCTCTATTTAAATCTTGAAATGTTATTTTTTGAGCCAATCTAATCGTCTCTTGTGGTTCTATAACAGTTATTCCATCATTGCCAACAATTTCAATAATTTGTGTTTTTCTTCAAAATGAAGTTTGACTATAATATTGTTTTTCTTCTTTAGATAAGTTAGAAATATAAGCACTATAATTTTTAGTTCATAATTTATTTTGTTCTGCTAAACTATTCTCAAAATCATAATTTATTTTTGAATAATATCTTTCAAATTCATAACTTATTTTTTCATTAACAACTCATGATGGACGAATAAATATTTGCTTATTTAATTCAAAAAATTGATTCAAAGAGTTCAAATTAAAATCATTCACCATTGTATCATTTAAATTTAAAGAGAACCCTCCAGATACCATAATTTTATTTAAAGATTCTCCCAATCTTCACTTTTTAGTTCCTGTAGGGCTTACTAGAGGGAAAAATCCTTTTTGATTATTAGTTGTATTGACTGAATAAACGCCACCTGAATCATGTTTAAAACCAAGCAGTTGTGCTACTTGATTAGAATTTATAGTTACTAAAACGCCTTGCTTCTCTCATGATTGCTTAACTGTTTGTGAAATTGTGGCCATTTTAGTATCCGCATTTATGTAAATGCTTTTAACATTAGTAATGCGATCATTGGTTGATCCAAAAAACGAAGTACTTCCAGGAATAACATTAATTAAATCTCCAAAAGTTATATTATTTCCAATAGCATCTTTGAAACTTGTTATTTTGTCAGTTGTTTTTAATTGATAAGAAACGGGCAAATTAACACCAGGTTTAATGTACTTATTCAAAACTGTTGGCGAAAAATTAGAAGGGGCCACAAAATTATTCTCATCAATATAATTAATTATATTATTTGTCTGAAAAAAATGATATAAATCTTTTACTTTAACATAATAATTGGTTTCTTCAGTTTCAGGAGTGATAAAAAGTTTTGAAATTTTTACATAAGGTTCTTTTGATGTAGGTTCAATTTCAATATCTTTTTTTGGAATTAAAATCACTTTTTTATTAGCACCAACATCATTCACTGATATATATTCTGTTTTTTCTGTATCTAAACCTGGTATATAAATTTGAGAAGGTTTTTCTCCATTGGCAACAATGTCAGTATCAACTGTTAAATCATGAATTTTAGAAACTTTTTTGTAATCATTAAATTGTGTGGTGTAACTTGTTTTGACATCACTCAAAATTGTAAAAACACCTGAAGATAAAAAAGTTAAGACAATTAGTCCGAAAATTAGTGTTTTTGTATTTGAAAGTGATTTTCAAATTTCTTTGAATAACTTTTTCATCCTAATATCCATTCCAAATATATTTAATATATATTAAGTATATAATTATAACCTTAATTTGAATTTATTAATGCTCAAATTCTAGGATAACCAAAAGGGGTGTTTTTGATTTTTTTGTATTTAAATAGATAATGTGTTTGTTCAGTATCATTATCTAATTTTAATTGAACAGTTGAAATTATTGGTTTTAATGATAATTCTTCAATCAATCAAGCAGCTTTTTCTTGCTCTTCGAAAACTTTTGGACCTTTTAAAAATGAATATTCTGCATTAATTGAGCCTACTTGTGATGATATCTCAATTAATTTATCCAAGGAAGTAACTGCTCTAGCTGTTATTAAATCAAATTTAATGTCTGATTTATAATCTTCAATTCTAATTGGTATGAATGTTATGTTTAGCAACAACTTATCCTTAACAGTTTCCAAAAATACTATTCTCTTGTGTTTTGATTCAGAAATATAAAGTGAAAAATCCCTTTTGTAAATTAAAAATGGAATAGAAGGAAACCCAACTCCGGCACCAATATCTAACATTTTTCTACTAGATGTTGATTTGAAAGATTCATTCAACAGTACTATTGATTGATATATTCCATCTCTTCACAACACATCGCCTGTAAAACTTGTAAGATTAAATAACCTATTATTTTCTTCAATTAAATCAACATAAAAGCATAAATTTTTAAAAATTAACTTATCCTTACCTATTAATTCAAAAGTTTTCTCTTTAAAAGTCATTTTTTTCTTTAATTTTTTCATACAATTGGGAAATAGACTTAGACCTAATAGATGCTTTAATAACATCAGAGATAAATGGAGCTAAAGAGATAATCACTAATTTTTTTGAATTTATGGCATAGACATTTTCAACAGAATCAGAAACCAATACCTTGTCAATAATATCTGACTTCTCAAATGATTCAAATGATTTTGTGAATAAACCGTGCGTGGCAGCAATATATATTTTTTTTGCGCCTTCCTTCTTTAATGCTGCTGCTGCCTTTAAAATGGTGTTTCCAGTGTCTATAATATCATCAATAATAATAATATTTTTCCCTGAAACCTTTCCTAGTATACCAAGTATTTCACTCTTATTTGGACCAGTGCGACGTTTGTCAACAATTGCAATTTTAACTGAATGAGAAACTAATTCTGCAAGTATTCTTGCTCTTACTGCTCCACCATGATCAGGAGAAACTATTGAAAATTTCATATTTTCATCATTTTGCAAATAACTTGCTAAACTTATTGATCACCTTAAATCATCAACAGGTATATTAAAGAAACCTTGGATAGAGGGGTTGTGCAAATCAACTGTAATTAACTTATTAGCTCCGGCAGTTTCAAGGATGTTTGCCATCAACCTTGCTCCTATAGGTTCTCTTTGCTTAGCCTTACGGTCTTGTCTAGAATATCCATAATACGAGTTTATTATTGTAATATTTCCAGCACTAGCTCTTTTAATTGAATCAACAAATAATAATAATTCTAAAATTGATTCAGATGAAGAAGTATTGCAAATAATAAAAACATTAGCATTCCGAACTGTTTCTGGTGAATTTAAAATCATCTCTCCATCAGAAAAAGTTGTCTTTTTAATTTCAAGCAACTTAATTCCCGAAATTTTAGAAACGCTTTTTGCTAAAATTTGTGAATTCGGCATACCAAACAACTTTATATTTAAATTATTTAGATCACTTATATTTTTCATTTTTTCCCCCATATTATTTATTGAAATTTTCATATAAAAAGTAAACATTATGTTTACTCATTAAATATTATGGTTTTTCTTTTTGTGTTTATAATTTCTGAGAATTCAGGATTAATTGACAAGGCTTTCTCTCAATCATTGAATAAAAATGATTTAAAATCTTTCAAGAAAGTTTTTTCAATAAATCTAATAGTTGATTTCTTTTCCAATTCTATGTCTTCTTGATAAATATCAGCTTTATGTAAATCAATTAAATTAGTTATTGCTTCTGTATAAAATAATTCTAATTGAATTAATAGGTTGTATCTAACATAGATATTAAATCAATTTTCAAATAAACCTTCTGTATTTTTTATAATTCTATTAAAAGAGTCTTTTGAACCTAATTGATTTCTATAATACAATGCAAAAAAAGCAACTTGTTTTATAGTTAGTGCTTTCCCATTTTGGAAAATTTCTTCCACAATAGTTAAAATGCCCTTCAAAAATATTGAATTTTCTGCATTTTCAAGAACTTTAGTAAAAAGTTCTTTATTAACAAACTTATCTCTTAAGTATCTAATCTCAGAAATTGACAACGAAGGACGACCCTTTAAGTCCAAGAGCACTGTTTCTCTTGTTTTATGAATATCTTCTACTAGAACTTGTACATTACCAACATCAATTACAGATGTCTCAATTTTTTTATTGCTTATTGACATATAACTCCTTAATATTTATCTTAAATTATAATACAAAATACATATTTTTTTGTATTTTCTTACATTTAAACTATAAGTGATCAAAAATTACAATTATTAACTGAAACATTTGAATAATTCGTAATACTGATTCAAAGTTAAAATTTGTGGCCTTACATCTTTATTTAAATTATTTTCTAAGTAAAAATGAGTGATTTTTTGTTCATCAAAATTTTTCTGAACTTTCAAATTGTTAATAAGAGTTTTTCTCCTCATTGCAAAACAAAATTTCACAAAAGATAAAAATTCTGTGTCATCTATAATTGGTTTAACCTTTTTAATCTTAATGTGAATTATTGATGAAGTAACTTTTGGAGAGGGGAAAAAGGCTTTGGGACTTATATCAAATAACTTTTTTACTTCTGCAAAATGAGATGAACTAACTGTTAATTTACCATAATTTGTTGACCCAGGAATTGCACTAATTCTCTCTGCTACTTCTTTTTGAACCATTAAAATAATTTCATCAAAATTTTGATTATTTTCAAAGATTTTAAATAATATTGAAGTGGTAATATTGTATGGAATATTGGCCATTATAGAATATCCTTTATACTTCGAAAGATCAGCTTTTAAAAAATCCTCATTTATTAAAATAAAATTATTATTTTTGATTTCCAATTTTAAAAAATCACACAAATTATAATCAATTTCAAATGCAACTAATTGTTTTGCTTCTTGTAATATCAGCTTTGAAAGAGCTCCTTTTCCTGGGCCTATTTCAATAATATTTTTGCCTTTTAAATCCAGAGTAGAAGCAATTTTTTTGAGGACTGTTTCATCTTGTAAAAAATTTTGACCAAATCTTTTTAATGCATAATTTTTATTCATTTTTGTCTCCGCAAATATTAAAAATTGTAAAGATATTTTTGTTAACTTGTTCATTCAAAAAATCAACAGTCACTCCTTTTAAGTTGGCAATAAATTTGGCAGTATGAATTGCGTAATGTGGAACATTAATCTTTCCTCTCATTGGCATAGGTGCAAGATAAGGGGTATCCGTTTCATAAAATAATTTATCAATTGGTGTTATTATGATTGAATCTTGAACATCTTTTGCATTTTTAAATGTTGCTACACCTGAAAAGGACAAGTAAGCTCCAATATCTAAAAATTTTTGTACTCAATCTGGACCAGAAGAATAAGAATGAATGATTATTTTCATATCTTTATTTTTAGATTTATATGCTTTTAATATATCGTATGTTTCTTGAGTTGCATCCCTTGTGTGAACAATAATAGGAATATTAAATTCATTAGCTAATTCAATTTGATATCTAAAAAATATTTGTTGTTGTTCAAATGATGGTGAATTCTCATAATGAAAATCTAGCCCTATTTCTCCAATCCCTACAATTGAAGAATCAACTAATGTTCTTAGAGTGTCTAGATGTAATTTATCTTTAGCATTATTTGGATGAATCCCTATAATTGGAAAAGTAAAACCATATTTCGAAGATAATGATTTGACTTCTCTAGAATCTTCTAGTGATGTACCAACAATAAATATTTTACCAACTCCCATATCATATGATTCTTCGATAATACTTTCAGGAAATTCAAAATATTCTTTGAAGGGGTGAGCATGTAAATCTATATATTTTTTCATCTTACTTACCTAAACAAAAGTTAGAAAAAATACTGTCTAACAAATCTTCCTTATTAATATCACCAACAATTGACTTTATATTTTCTCACGTTTCAACAATGTCAACAATCACAACATCAAAACCCATTCCATCATCTATCGCCTTCAAAGCCTCAGAAAGTAATTTTTGCCCTTTCTTAAGCAATATTATTTGTCTGCTATTAAATGAAAATGAATGGTCCAATAAAATGTTATTGAAATGTTTATTAAACTCCTGTTCAAGTTTCGTAATATCTTTATTTTTTGCAGAAATAATTATCTTTTTTTCTCAATTTTTTAGTTTGTTTTTAGGCAACAAATCACTTTTATTATATATTTTAAAATATAATTTACCTTTTGATTTTTCCTCTATTTGCATATCTATCTCATCAATAGTTTTATTAACATCCATGACATGCAAAATTATTGAAGAATTTTCAATTTGTTGAAAGGATTTTTCAATTCCTATTTTTTCAATAACATCATTTGTATTTCTTATGCCTGCTGTGTCTTTAAATTTTAAAATAATATTATTAAATATTATTTCGCCTTCAACAACATCTCTGGTGGTTCCTGCAATGTCGGTCACTATTGACTTCTCTTCATTTAAAATTAAATTCATTAATTCGCTTTTGCCAACATTAGGTTGACCCACAATTACAACAGATTGTGGTTCCATAAAAATTTGATTTTCTTCTGAAATTTTAATTATTGATTCTATTTTATTTTTTATCTCTTTTATTATTTTTATTATTTTTAATTGATCCATTTGTTCAATGTCATCATATTCTGGATAATCAATATTTACTTCACAAATACCAATTATTTTTTCAATTATTTTTATTAAATCAGATATTAATTCCGAAGATTTGTTATTAAATTTTTGAATTGCAATTTGAGTCTGAATTTTAGTTTTTGAGTGTATAAGATCATTGATCGCTTCTGCTTTTATTAAGTCTATTTTGCCATTTAAAAAAGCTCTTCGAGAAAATTCTCCAGGAGATGCAAGACGAGCTCCATTTATAACAACTAATTGTAAAATTATGTTAGTAATAATTATTCCTCCATGAGCATTAATTTCAATAGTGTCTTCACCAACAAAATTATTTTTTCCTCTGAAAATACTAACGAGAACTTCGTCTATCTTGTCGTTGTTTTCATCAACTATATAACCAAAAGAAATTGTTTTATTTTCTCCAATTTTACCAGTGAAAATCCTAGAAATAATTTTTAGAGCCTCAGGCCCACTAATTCTTATTATCGATATGGCTTGGTTTATATTGCCCGAAGCTATTGCAACTATTGTGTCAAACATTATAGATATTATATATTTTTTAGTTTATACTTATTAATAAAAGTTAAAAAGAGGTTATATGTCACTAAAAGCAGGAATTGTGGGATTACCAAATGTTGGTAAAAGTACTTTATTTTCTGGTCTCACCAAAATGGAAGTAGAATCAGCTAACTATGCATTCACAACTATTGATCCAAATGTTAGTGTTGTGGAATTAAATGATGAGAGAATTGATTTGTTGTCAAGTATTGTCAAAACAAAAAAAACAGTTAAGGCAACATTTGAATTTGTTGATATTGCTGGATTAGTTGAAGGAGCTTCAAAAGGAGATGGTTTAGGGAATAAGTTTTTATCAAACATTAGAGAAGTTGATTTAATTGTGCATGTTGTTAGATGTTTTAAAAATGACGATGTGCTTCATGTTGAAAATTCAATAGATGCTGTCAGAGACTATGAAATTATTAATTTGGAATTATTATTAGCTGATTTGCAAACAATTAATAATGTAAAATCTAGAATTGCAAAAAGAGCAATCAATACTGGAGATAAAAATTTAATTAAAGAAATGGAAATAGTGACAAAATTACTTAATGGTTTTAATAAAAATATTGCAGCAAGAGATTTAGATTTAGATGAAGAAGAATTGAAAATTGCAAAGTATTATCAACTACTTACAATTAAGCCAATGTTAGTTGTTGGAAATGTTAGTGCTAATTTTGCCGCTGAACCATTGCAAGAATTAGAGTTTCAAAAAATATCGAAATTTATTGAAAAAACGAAAAACGAAATTATTGGTTTGTCAGTGCAAATTGAATCTGAAATTGGCTTATTAGATTCTGAAAGTAAAGACTTATTTTTGGAAGAATATGGTCTTAAAATATCTGGTTTAGATATGTTGATTTCACTATCTTTTAAATGACTAAATTTATGCACTTATTTTACAGTTGGAGTTCAGGAAACTAGGGCTTGAGTTTTTAAAAAAGGTATGAGTGCAGCGCAGTGTGCAGGAATTATTCACACTGATTTTGAAAAAAATTTTATTAGGGCTGAAGTTATTAGTTATGATGATTTTATTAAATATGATGGTGAAAAATCAGCTAAAGAAAATGGAAAAATGAGTCTAGAAGGTAAAACATATAAAATTAAAGATGGCGATGTTTGTAATTT
Source organism: Mycoplasmataceae bacterium (assembly GCA_030154525.1). Classification (GTDB taxonomy): domain Bacteria; phylum Bacillota_I; class Bacilli_A; order Mycoplasmatales; family Metamycoplasmataceae; genus UBA710. The sequence goes on from JAGUQV010000090.1 coordinate 39,754, forward strand.
TAGAATTGGAAAATAGTTATTTTCTTTTTTCAAGAACAATTAGAGATTCAATATGTTTAGTTTGTGGAAACATATCGTATATTTTACTATAGATTATTTTATAATGTCTCTTCAATTTAGCAAAATCTGAAGCTTGTGTGCCAGGATTGCAAGATAAATAAATTATTCTTTCTGGTTTAAATTTAAGAATAAGAATTTTAATAGCCTTAACACTCATCCCTTCTCTTGGAGGATCAACAATAAATGTATTAAAATGACTATTGTTTTTCTTCAAAAATATGTCTACATCAGCCTTAATAAATCTTGTATTTGTTATTTGATTTTGCACAATATTATCAACTGCATTTTTATATGAATCTTTGTTATTTTCAACAGCTACAACTGACTCTGAAATATCACTAACATAGATGGCAATTGTTCCTATTCCAGAATATAAGTCTAGTGTTTTTCCGTTTGGAATAACAAATTTTTTAATATCCTTATATGCCTCTTCAGCAACTTCTTTATTAATTTGATAAAAAGACCCAATGCCAACATTAAATTTCAAACCAAACATGGAATCTGTTGTTGAAATATTAGATTTTTTAGTACCTGAAATTAAAGTGTCCAATTGACGATAAATTATCTCGCCTTGTAAATTCTCATCATATTTTATGGAAGAAAGTTTGTAATCATCAATTTTGATTTTATCTTTGGTTTGTTTTTGATAGAAATAACCATCATGTAATGTTATTTTATTTCTATAATAAAATTCTTTTTTTCCCACAAAAACATCCAGTGTTTTTAATTCTGTCTTAGCAATATTGGCAAAATCATTTAACACACGTTCTTTTTTAAAATTTAATTGTTCCTCACGATTCATATGTATTAATTCATACCCACCTATTAAATTTGCATCCTTAATAATTTCCAATCTTCTATTAATAGATGGCTGGATTATTTTAACAATTTTACCAATTGAATACTTTTCTTTTTCAGTAGTTATTGCAATCTCGAGCTCTTCACCTTTAATTCCACCAAATATATATATTGGTTTATTGTTTAAAAAGGCCACTCCCTCTCCATTTTGATTATATTTCTCTATTGTAACTGTCATATTTTGTTCCCCGTGCTAAAATATTTGTATAACATTTTCCTAATTATATTTTATAATTGATAAAAATGTTAAATTAAGGGATTAGTATAACGGTAGTGCTGCGGATTCCAAACCCGCCTGTGGGGGTTCGATTCCTCTATCCCTTGCCATTTCTCACAATTGAGGCCAAAATTTAAAATAATAATCTACTTAAAATATTAAATATTTGTTTATTCGTTTCAGGCGAAGTGATACTTATATAATGATCAAGTGATTGTCCTAAATGATAAAATGATTTTAATAGTAATATTGGTGTTTTGCTCTTAGAATGATTTTTGCACAAAATGCCGCCTTGATAGACATCAAACGAATGTAAATCTTGATTGGTTCCACACAAAACACAACTTGAAAAAGACAAACCCTCTCCATTAATATCTAATATCATAGATATTAAATAACTTTGATTTTTAAAAAAATTAACTCCTTCAAAATCACTAACTATTGAAGAGCAAATATCAAATATATCTTTATTATGATCTCTTATTTTTTTAAAAATCCTTATGATGGTTTCTATTTTGTGAGAGTTTAATTTATTGATAGGTGGAAGCGAAGATAAGAGGGTGGCTTTTTTTAATAGGAAAAAACTTTCAGAAGAGTATTTTATTAATATTTCAAACTCAACTAACGAACATAATGAAATATTAGATCTATTCTTGCTCTCTAACTTCATAACTCCCTTAGCCAATATACTTATTAGTGCATCTGAGGTCATAACATTTAAAATTTCATCATGTTCTAAATACTTATTCTTAGATATTATTATTCCTATTATTTTTTTTGTCATTATATTTTAATTATATTTTATATAATTAAAATTATGAATCAAAGTTTAGACAAAAAAGTAAATAATGATCCACTTAAAATTGTTTTTGTTTGTAATGAACAAACAAACAAAAACGAAATAGAAGAGTTATTTAAAATAGCGAAAATTTATTTAAATATTTCTTGAATTTTTATAGATGTCCAAGAAATAAAAGATATCGAAAATATTGAAACGCCGGATATTTTATTTATTGATTATAAAGAAAATTTTGAAAAAATATTTAACTGAGAACAATATCATTATTTTCATCAAAAAAATAGTATTTTTATGCAAGTCACTGTATTAGATTCATTTCAAGAGCAAGATTATAAAATATTGAAGTTTGGGACAGACGATATAATCTATAAAAATTTTGGTTATGATTTTTTAAAATGAAAAATAATTGCAATATTAAGAAGAATGTGAGATTCTCATAGTAATAAAACCACTAAAATATATAAGGGAATGATTATTGATAATTTAAAGAATGTGTTTTATTTTAATGATAAATTAATATATTTAACAAAAAAAGAATTTGAATTAATGGATTTTTTAATGACAAATATTAAACAAGGTTTTATTAGCAAAAAGAAAATATTTGAAGCTTTATGAGGTGTAAAAGGAAATGATTGTTCAAGAGTTACAGATCAAATTATTTTTAAAATCAAAAAGAAAATTGGTAAAGATGTATTTCAAATTACAAAACAGGGAATAAAAATACTATAATAGAATAATTATGAGTGAAAAGAAATTTATTACAGGGAAGATAATCAGAATTACCAAAAATTTTTTTGAGATTGAAACCAAAGAGAAAAAACTAGGACTGATTTATGTTAATGATATATCAGATTTTTACATTAGAAATTTATCATCAATTTTTCAGCTAGGTGAAGAGGTTGAGGTTTTAATCAAATATTTAAAGGATGATATTTATTTTTGTGATTTCAAACATGGTCGAGCAGATTATTTAAATTTCCCTTTTGAATACAAAATTGAAAAAACTGAAAATGGTTTCAAAAACTTATATAATTATAATAAAAAAGAGGTTGCAAAATGAAAAAAATAAAATTAGATATAAGTCGTGCCACTGATATGACAAATATAATGAAATATGCCAAAAAAGTTCAAGATATACATAATAAAATGGAAAGTTATGAATCTTTAGGTAATGAATTTTTAGGTTGAAAGGACCTTCCAAATAACATTGATATTCATGACATAAAGAAAATGGAATTGATTGCAAATCAATTACACCAGAATAAAATAGAAGTATTGGTAGTAATTGGTATTGGTGGATCTTACTTGGGTGTGAAAGCAGGAATTGATTTTATTTTAGGCAACTTACCAACTCCGCAAGAACGAAAAATGGAAGTTATTTTTGCTGGAGAATCATTGTCATCAACTGATTTAGCACAAAAATTAAAATATGTTGAAAATAAGAAATTTGCAATTAATGTAATTTCGAAGTCAGGAACCACAACAGAACCTGCTATTGCTTTTAGAATGTTTAAGAAATTACTTGAGGATACAATTGGGAAAAATAATGCAAAAGATTATATTATTGCCACTACAGATGCCAATAAAGGTTCTTTATTTCAATTAGCAAATGATAATGGATATAAAAAATTTGTTATTCCTGATAATATTGGGGGTAGATTTTCTGTTTTAACACCAGTTGGCTTATTTCCGTTTGCTTGTGTTGGGTTAAATATTAAAAAAATGATAAGTGGAGCTAAATTAGCTAATGAAGATTATTCAATTGGATCTTTAGAAGATAATCTTGCATACCAATATGCTGTAACAAGATTTCTATTGTGAAAAGAGAGAGGTTTTGTTTCTGAAATGATTGTTGCTTATGAACCAAATGTAAATTTCTTTTTGGAATGATGAAAACAACTATTTGGAGAATCTGAAGGAAAACTAAATAAGGGTTTGTTACCACATAGTGCTATCTTCTCAACAGATCTTCACTCATTGGGACAATTCATACAAGAAGGATCAAAAGTATTATTTGAAACTGTCATTACTGTTAAAAAGCCGATTATTGATTTAGAAATAGTAGATGACAAAGATAATTTAGATAATTTAAATTATTTGATAAATAGAAGTGTACATGAAATCAACAACGTGGCTTTTCAAGCAACATTAGACGCACACTCATCAATAGGGCAAGTTCCCAACATTCATATTGAATTACCTGAATTAAATGAAGAATCTTTTGGGGCAATTGTAATGTTTTTTGAAAGAGCTGTATCAATGAGTGCATACTTGTTGGAAGTAAACCCATTTAATCAACCGGGTGTAGAAGTTTATAAAAGTAATATGTTTAGAATAATGAAAAAACCTTCTTAGTTTTATAATATAATTAATATGCCATTGAAATAGCAACCTTGTAACTTGGTCAGGACAGAAATGTAGCATCCACATCGAGAAGTGTTATGTTTGATGGTTTTATTTTCAAAATAAAACCACGGCAGTTATCCACATATAAAAAGACCGAAATGTATTGTGTTTTAAATCATTTTTTTATATTTTACACATTATTCACACACATTGTTATTAAAAACTAAAAAAGAAACTAAAAGGAAATAGAATGAAAATTAAAGTCAACGGTAAAGAATTTACTAAAATATTAGAAGAAATTAGTAAGTGTATTAATATGAGCAATATGTTTTTACCACTAAGAGGTTTTTTAATTGATGTTTTAGAAGATAGAATGACAATTACTGGTTCTGATGGTAATTTGTCTACCATTAAGACAATTTTACAAAAAGAAAACTTTCTTTTGATAGATGAACCCGGAAGAATATTGGTACCTTCTTCCTTATTGACAAACATAATTAAAAAATGTGATGGTATGCTTGAAATGAACAATTCTGACAATATACTGTTTATTAATAGTGGTAAGGATAAATATGAGATCAACTTGATGGAAATTAGTGAATATCCTGCAATAGACTTTGCTTTACTTGGTATTAAATTAACAATAAATGCGAAAGAATTGAGAGAGGCAGCTAAAAATGTGCTTTTTGCTGCTTCTTCAACGGATGTAGATGTCATTTTTAATGGAGTTAATATAGATTATAGTGACAACAAAATGAAACTGATTGCTACAGACTCATATAGAGTAGCTTATCAGGAAATCGATGTTGTAGATTCAAGGAATGTTAACTTTAATGTTTCTTTATTTGCCAAAAACTTAAAAGAATTCATTCCAGAATTCATTAATGGAGATGTAGAAATGTTTGTTAATGAATATAAAATCAACCTTATATTTGACAACACTATAATTCAATCTAAATTAATTGATGCTCCTTATAAAGATGTATCAAAGATATTTCCAGAAACTTTTTCAAAACTCTTAACTATTGAGAAAAAAGAATTAATTGATGCCATTAATAAAGCAATAGTTATTTCTTCTGATTCGTTTCATAGGTTAAGATTTGAAATTGATCAAAAAGAAATTAAAATAATTTCTGTTAGGGAAGAAATAGGTAATTCTGTGGTAACTATAGAGAATAAGAGTTATTCTGGGGAAGATTTTGTCCTTACTGTTAATTACAAGTACTTAAAAGAGGCTTTATCAGTCTTTGAAGGGGAAGTTAAAATTAATTTTAACAACAGTATTGATAGATTTGTAATTGTTGGTAAATCAAATCCGAAAAATAAGCAACTTATTGCTCCGCAAAGAAGCTATTAAGGATAATTTATGAAGGTAGAAATTTTAGGAGAATATATAAAATTAGGTCAACTTATCAAGAAGTTGGATTTAATTGATACTGGAGGACAAATAAAAGATTTCCTTAAAAACAATATAATTAAAATCAATAATGAAATTCCGAAAGGTAGAAGTACAAAAGTCTTTGTTGATTCAACTGTTTGAATTGGTGATGAGGTTTATAAAATTATTAATTCAATTGCTTAAATGGTTATCTATTTAATTTATATTCATTTGAGTGTTTTTTAAAGTGTTGAGATGAAGAAAATATATAGCAACAAATATTATAATTTTGTTAAAGTGAATGCTTTATTTATACATATAACATTCTAGAAGATATTAATTGACCGTTTGCTAATTTGTATTTTGGAGAATCTGTGATTTGAATTCTCCAAAATCCTGATCCAAAATTATCATTAGGCTTTAAAATTCCGCTATCAGTGAAGATTTTAATATTTAAATGAACTATTTTATCCATCTCTACTTTAGTTCCGTTATATAAGTATTCAATTATACGCATTGGTAAAACTCCCCTTCTGATAGATTCTATTTCCTGGGGGTCACTAATATAAGTATAAGAAGAGCCCGATAGAGCATTAATTCCCTCAACAATAGTTGGGATTCAATTTGTTTTAGTGATTCCCTTGTTGCTTGCACCAATGGCATAATTATTTATTCCAATTAATTTATAAGTTAGGCCTCTTATAACGCCATTAGTAATTTCCACAGTGATGGTAATATTGCTGATATTTTCTATAGTTAAATCACTACCAGAAAAGTTTTTCCCCAACTCTAATTTTTTATCATCATTTTTGTCACCATTAAAGATAGAGTCAATTCTTGCTTTTTCTTGATTTAGTTCAGTTTCATTATTAAAATAAATTATGTTGTTTTTAACAACAATATCTAAGGGATTAAGAGTAATATTATTAGTAACTAAAGTACCATTTAAAATTA
>JAGUQV010000050.1 GCA_030154525.1 Mycoplasmataceae bacterium
GTAATGTATTATTCAATCATTTGGAGGAATAATGGAATATACAACATTAGAACAAATAATTGAAAAATGTAAAGAAATTAAAAATAAAAAGATTAAGGATATTTTGCCTCAATTAGACAACATATCAATATCAGCTAATAAAGGTAAATTAGGAAACTTAATTCAAAAAGAAGTTTTTCATGTTGAAGTAAATAATAATAGCGCTCCTGATTTTGAAAAATTAGGAATTGAATTAAAAGTAACTGGACTAATTAAATATAAAAAAGTTGATGCAGAAGGTAGAAAGTACAAAGCAAAGGAAAGAATTTCATTAGGAATGATTAATTATAATTCAATTCTTGATGAAACTACTTTCGAAAAATCTCATATATATTTAAAGATGAAGAAAACACTTTATGTCTTTTACGAATATAGATATGATAAACCAATGTCTGAATGAAAAATAATTGATTATAAATATGTTGAATTAGATTCATCAAATAATATCAAAACATTAGTTGATGATTACTCTATTATTTATTCAAAAATAAAAGAAGGAAAGGCTGAAGAATTAAGTGAAGGTTTAACTAAACAATTAGGTGCATGTACTAAAGGTGATGGCAAAACATTAGTAAAACAACCAAACTCTGATATAACCGTCAAACCAAGAGCTTTTAGTTGAAAACCTAATTATGTTAATAAGATATTTTATAGTGAAGGAATAGAAGTTCAAGAATCAGATGTTATGGATTTCATTATTAATAAAATTCAACCATTTAAAAATATGACAATAAAAAATATTTATGAACACTTAAATATTGAGATGCCCGATTCTAAAAATCAAAAACATAAAATATTAAATGAATTATTGGGTGTTACTAGTTATTCAGAAATACCTAATATTAAACAAAGTGTTTTTAAGATTAAAAACATTGAATTAAAAAACAACGGTAAGTTAAAAGAAGAAATTGGCTTAATGAATGTAAATTCAAAAGAATTCATTGATAATGTTTCTTTTGAAGAAAGTGAACTATATACTTTTTTAATTTCTTATAAATTCTTATTTATTTTATGACAAAAAAATTATAATGACACTTTATTAAAAGATGTTGTTCTTTTTGAATTTGATAACCAACTAATTAAAAAAGCCGAATTTGTTTATAACGATACAAAAGATAAATTCATGAATGGTATGGAAC
>JAGUQV010000095.1 GCA_030154525.1 Mycoplasmataceae bacterium
ACCTTTTACTGTCTCATAGTGATAACGAAAAAATAAAAGGACTTTCAAGAGAAAAAACTCTTGAAGCTATTTTACTTTTTAATAAAAAAACTTTAGATGATAAATTATTTAAGGAACTTTGTGATAAAAAAAATGATTTATATATAAATATGTTGGAAAGTTCTCTAAAAGAAACAGATATATTACCTGGAATTAAAGAATTTATTGAACAAGCGCATGATAAAAAACTTAAATTAGCAATTGCGTCTTCTTCTAAAAACGCTCCTTTAATTTTGAAAAAAATTAAGCTTTTTGATTATTTTCATTATATTTCAGATCCTTCAAAAATTGAAAAAGGAAAACCATATCCTGATATTTATTTAGATGCTGTAAAAGGTTTAAAACTAAACACTGATCAATGTATTGGATTTGAAGATGCAATTGAAGGAGTTAGAGGTCTTTCAATAGCAAATATTGATTCTGTTGGTATTTGTTGAGGTAATCAGGATATTAAGTTATTTTCTAATTATTCCGTGAATTTTACAAATGAATTAAAATTAGATGAAGTAATTTCTTTTTTTAAAAAATTGGAATCTCAAAATGAAGTAACAAAAGAAGCTTTCTTCCATACAGCTTATGGTAAATATGCATATCAAAATCATAAAGATAAATTGACCGTTATATTAAGAGTTAAGAAAAACGATATTAAAAGAGTTGTTGTTCATGTTGGTGACCCTTTTGATTGAAGATCTAAGGATAAGAGTAAAGGTGTTACACAATTTGGCTCTTCAGGAGATCAATATTGAAATGAAGAATGTCCCGAAATGGCATCAAAATTTTTATCAGATGATTTATATGATTATTTCAAAGCAAAAATTTCTACCAAAACACGTAGATTGAGATATGCATTTGAAGTTGAATCATTTGCCGGAGATATATTTTTATATGGTGAGCATGGTTTTGCTCCGAAAGGTTCTCCAATTGATTCATTAGGGTTTACTTGAGGCTTTTTACATGAAGGTAATTTGTCTGAATCACCCAAGTGAGTTTCTGAAACTATCTGATACCAAATTTTTCCAGAAAGATTTGCCAATGGAGATAAATCTAATGATAATGAAGGAACTTTACCTTGAGGAAGTCAAGATCCAGCAACTGATAGTTATTTTGGCGGGGACTTAAGAGGAATTATTGATAATTTAGATCATATTATTGAACTGGGTTGTAATGGTATTTATATGACACCTATTTTTAAAGCAAACACCAATCATAAATATGATACAGAAGATTATTTGAAAATTGATGAACATTTTGGTGATGAAAAAATTTTATGTGAACTTATTGAAAAATCTCATGCCAAAGGAATCAAAATAATGTTTGATGCTGTTTTTAATCACTCTGGTTCTAAATTTTCTCAATGATTAGATGTCCTAAAAAATAAAGAGAAATCGGAATTTTTTGATTGATTCTTCATTTATGATTCATCAAATCTAAAAGAAGCAGAAAAATATACTGATGGTTACTTACAATATGAAAATCAAGTTTATGAAACTTTTGCGTTCACTCCTTATATGCCACGTTTAAATCTTGAATCAAAATCAATACTTGATTATCTGAAAAAAGTAACTGATAAATGAACAAAATTGGGAATTGATGCTTGAAGACTTGATGTCGCAAATGAACCTCCATTAAATTTTTGAAGAAAATTTAGAAATTGAGTTAAAGATGTAAATAATGATGTTTATATTCTTGGGGAAATTTGATATGATTCAAATTTATATTTACAAGGAGATACTTTTGACAGTGTTATGAATTACACTTTAAGAGGTGTAATTCAAGATTCAATAACTCAAAAATGAAATGCAGATAAATTTTCTGAAAAATTATCACAATATTTATTGCTTTACACTGACCCAGTTAAAAAAAGCATGTTTAATTTATTGGGATCACATGATACACCAAGATTTTTAAATACAGTTGATCATGATGTGCAAAATTACTTATTTGGTTACAAATTATTATTTTCAATGCTAGGCAGCCCTTGTATTTATTATGGTGATGAAATTGGAATGGACGGTCCACATGATCCAGGTTGTAGAAAATGCATGGAATGAGATAAGTCAAAGTGAAATATGGAAATATATGATTCTCATAAGAAAATAATAAAAATTAGAAAAGAACATCCAGTTTTATCTTCTGGAGAATATGAAGTGATTACTTCTAACAATAAGGATATTTTTATTATGAAACATTATAATGAAGAAGAGATTGCTTATTCTATCTCAAATTTTTCAAATAAAAAAATTACAATTAATCTTTCGAAAATAATAATGACACAAAATTTAAAATTTGCAGAAAATAATAAAAATATCGATAAAGAAAAATTTATTATTGATTCTAAAGATTCAAAAATAATTTTCTCAAAGTTTTAAAAGTAGAATTTACATTAGAACATAATTTATAATATGTGAAATTATGATTTGTTTAGTTTACTCTTTTTTACCTTTTCTTTTTTTGGAGATTTAGTAGGAGGTTTAGCATCATTATTCACCACTTTGTGGCTCTTAACAACTTTTTTAACTCCATCAAAAGTTTTTAGCAAAGTTTTTTCAGCGATAGAGATTCCTCTTTTTTCTTCTCTATGTTTTTCCTTCTCGATTTCTCTTTCACGTTCACGTTCTTTTTTGTTGTGAATCTCCTCTAAAAATCCCCCGGCAATTACTGCTCCTGGTATTGTAAAAATTGCAACACCCGAAAAGGCCAATATTATAACCATAAACTTCCCTAAGTCAGTCACTGGGTATATATCACCATATCCAATAGTACAAATACTAATTACTGTAAAATAATATGCATCTCAGTAAGTATTTATTTTATCATTCGCAACAACTTCAGCCCTGAAGATAATAACTCCAAATAATAAGGTTACTAAAATTAAAAACATAAAAACATAAATTAGAATTTTTCTCTGTTTTACAAATATGTTAGTAAATATTCTAAATATCGGAACAACATTTAACAAAAGAATTAATCTTCCTAATTGCAAAATAGTTAGCGAAGAAAGAATGTTTGTAATATCATTAAATACTTCATTAGTACTTCAATTTATAAGTGGTGCAAACAAAGTTAAAAATGAAGGAAAAATTGTAAAAATCATTATTAGTGAAACTCCTGTAAAAGGAAAGAAGAGTATTGGGTATTTAGTTTTTTTGTTTGCTCTATAAATATATGTTATTCATCTTAAACAATAATCAACTGAAAAAATAATAAATATTATTAAATTTAATAATATAAGTAATGGTTTATTTTTAATTGCTAAGTCACCAATTAATAATGGAACAAAAGACATTGCAATTGCAAACAAAATAAAAAAGAGATAAACTCACTTTAGCATATTCAGTTTTCTTACTTTTTCTTTTAATAGATAACTTTGATCATAATCACTAGTAACGACATAATTTAATGATTTTAAAAAATTACTATTTCGTTTAGGTAATTTGAAAAATCTAGTTTTTGATTCAGACATAAATTATTAAATTATTTTCTAATTCCTAATTTTTCAATTAATGAAGCATAACTAGTATAATTTTTTTCCTTCAAATAAACAAGGTATTTTTTACGTTGTTCTATTTTAGAGATAAAACCTCTTTTTGAGTGTAAATCTTTCTTATTTTTTAAAAAATGAGGTTTTAGATTTTCAATGTCTTCTGTTAAAATAGCAATTTGAACTTCCATAGAACCAGAATTTTTAGTTGTCCCTCCAAATTCATTAATTAATTCTAATTTTCTTTCTTTTGAAACCATGTTTGGATTTCCTTTCATAAACACGTTAATCTTAGCAAATATTTTTTAAAATAATAAACCATGAATAACCTTAATGTTAAAATAAATTATATATTATTTTTTTGCAAATTATAAAAAAATTCAAGACAATCTAATCTATCTTCTTCTTTAATGTAGTCGTGTCTAGTATTAATGATTATTCTTCCTTCTTCTAAAACTTTAATTTCATAAACATTGTTCAAAATTTCTTGATCATAATTAACAATAATGATTTTATTATTATTTTTGATTGACAAATGCAACAAACCATGGAATCAATATCCTTTGATTCCAATTTTAATGTAGTAAATACCAGTGTGCGGTTTGATTACATTTTCTTCCCAAATAACATTATTATTTTCATATTTAATATTTGGATTATATGGGTTTAATAAGAAATCATTAACTAAATTTATTTCACCAGTGGCAATCATTTCTGATATTAGAGATGACGACATTTTAATATTATTGATTTTTTTAATATTACAGACAAAAGTATTTTTAAAATACTCCTTTAGATTATCAACGCCTCATAACCTATTCTTACCAAATCTAAAATCTTCACCAATGACAATATTATCAACATTATATTTATGAACAATGTGATCAATAAATTTGTCAGCTTCAATTAGTTTGAATTCAAAATTAAATTCAATTATTACAACAAAATCGAATCCAATTTCTTCCAAATTTCTAAGCTTATTCTCAATGGGAATTATTTGCGTTTTTTCTAGCTTGACAAATATTGTTATCCCAATTTTATTTTTCTGTGAAATCTCTTTTGATTTTTTGAATAATTCCATATGACCAATATGAAACAATTCAAATTCACCAATAAGTAGTGTTGAATTATTTTCGAAACCTTGATTATTTTCACTCGATTGATAATTAAATTTATAAATTTCCATTTTATAAATCTCCTGTGCCAAATAAAGTATTTTTTTTATCTACTAAACCTTCAATTTTGTTTCCAAATAATTTTCTTTCAACTACTTCAAAACAGCTTATCTTAATAATTCCAATAATATCATTTTCAAAGAATAATGCATACTGATTATCTTCTTTTTCAATAATTGTTTTTAAGCCATTGAAAAGATTTTTTAAAGTTGCATTTGGAACCTCTAAAAATGGTAAGTTGATAAGTTGTTTTAAATCTACTTGATCATTGATATTTTCTTTACTAATTCCGTGAATCATTGTTCTTTCTAAACTGCTCATATGAGCACCGCTATGAAGAACTTTTCCAAAGTCGTGAATCAAGCTTCTAATATATGTTCCACTAGAGACACTAACTTCAAAAACTAACTTGTTATTTGAAAAAGAAATAATGTTAATGTAATAAATTTCAACATCAACTGATTTTAAGGTAACTTCCTTATTTTCTCTTGCTAGATCATATGCTCTCTTGCCATTTATTTTCTTTGCAGAGAAAATAGGTGGTATTTGTTTTATTTTTCCAGTAAATGATGGAATAATATCTTCTATCATTTCTAGAGTGATAATCTTTTCATAAGTATTAATAATTTCCCCTTCAGAATCATATGTATTTGTTTCTATGTTGAAAATAGCTTCTGCAATATAAGTTTTATTTGTATTTGTAATGTAAGGTATTAACTTTGTGTCATTATCTGTTGCGACAAGCAATAGACCTCTCGCCATTGGGTCAAGAGTTCCTGTGTGACCAATTTTTTTAATATTATTTTCACGAGCAAAATTTGAAATTGATTTGAAGCTTGATTCTCCACTTTTTTTGTAAATTAATTTAAACATATTTAAAATTATATTATATAAATTAACAATTATATATTTTTAAGATATTGAGCTCAAAAATACTATATTTTTATTAAGTTATTTTTAAGATACAAAATAGTGTTTTTGAAATTAATAATTTTATAAATGGTATAATTTAAAAATAGTTTTGGAGAGTGTTTAATGAAGAAATTTTACTGTTTATATAACAAGAATAATTTGCCATTTTTTTGAAAATTAAAAAAAGCCAACGATAAACCCTTGGCCAACTTTAAAACAAGAGAAGATTGTTTAAATTATTATTTGTCTTTGAATAATGAAGGGATTATTTGATTCCAAAAAAGCAGTACTAAAAATGTATCTGCAGAAAATATTAGAGATACATTTGATGGTTATATTAAATCAATATTTGTTGATGATATTTTAGTTCATAAAATTGAGACTGTTCCATCATTATCTTCAAATGCATCTAGAATTATGAAGAGGAATTTACATCATTCTCTTCAAATTGATCCAGTGACTGGAAAAGATTTGTTGATTGATAAAAATGTTGATAGATTATATAATAATAAGAATTCATACTTAATATTTGATAATGATGTAGCAGAAGAAGTTATGACTTTTGGAGATTTACAACCTAGAAAAACTTCAGAAAATTATGTGAAACAAAATAATTCAGATTTAGATAAAAATAATTTTTCTTCTCCAGAGCTTCTGAGAGAACAATTACAAGTTCCTGAATCAAAAGTTTATTTTAGTCATGATCAAAATAAAACAAGCGAAATTAAAAATACAAATACAAACAATTTTGAAAATGAATATCAAACTATTCAGGATTTTAATCCTAGTGAAACAGACCAATTTGGTGAAGATTTTTCTTTTCCATATGATGATTCACAACTTTCTTATTCTAATAATCAAGGGAATTTCGGAGTGCAAACAAGTGATTTTAATTTCTTGAATGACTTTGAAAACTCTAGGTTAGAAATGAATCCCATCAATGAACAAGATTTTTTTAACAATATTTTTCAAAACTATTTTAATAATAATGATAAAATTTTTAAGAATAACTTCTATAAAATAAATAGAAATTGAGAAAGTGATAATATTATGAACAACAACAGAAGAAATCAGAATTACAACCCATATAATGACCAGAATAATTGAGGAACTGTTCCAATACAACCAGGATTTCAGAGACCTGCATATGGAACTGTTGAGTTTACTGCTGTTCCAAACCAAATGTTGAATACAGAGTTAAACCCATTAGGTGGAGAAACAATGATTTTCAACCCTTACTCTATGCAAAGAGATACAATTATTCAACCTGTTATTCAACCTGTTATTCAAAACCTATATCAACCACCTATTGCCCAAACAATTATTTTAGAACCAATCATTAATAATCCAATATCAAGCAACCCTCAATCTGATGGTGGTTATTATAATAATTATTCACAAAATTATTCTTCTCCTCAACAACCTCAACAACAACAATATGTAACATCGGAATTCCAATTTGATAATCATGATAAATCATATGGTGGTAATTATAGTCCAACTCAACAACAAAGAATGCAACAACCAACTCAACAACAAAGAATGCAACAACCAACTCAACAACAAAGAATGCAACAACCAACTCAACAACAAAGAATGCAACAACCAACTAAACAACAAAGAATGCAACAACCAACTCAACAACAAAGATTGCAACAACCAACAAGTGAAAGAACAGGAACCAATTTTGTTCCTGCTAAAATTGAGAAAAAATCTAAGAAAACGCTTTACTTTTTAATAGTGCTTGCAGTTATTTTATTATTAGGAATAGGAACAATTTTAACATTAATGTTTGGTTTCCCAGGGTTAGTTTTCCCAGTTGTGCCAGTTTAATTTTTAAAATTTATTATGTTGGTAATTTTTATATAAGATTATTATTATATAAATAATTGAAATTGTTGATCCAGCAAATAATCAAACATCCGCAAAATTAAATGTTCCATTTAAAAAATTAAAGTCTCTTAAAAATGGTATAAATATAATATCTTTTACAGCACCATCAAACATAACTCTATCTAAAAAATTACCAAATGTACCAGAAAATGTAAATGATATTGCAACAATTAATAATTTATCGTGTGAATAAAAAGCAAAAAAACCACATATTATAAATATAAATATACTAAATGCATGAAGCAATCATGTTGGAATAGATTCAATAAATGTGACACCATAATTAACTACTGATCTTATTCCAACGACACCAATATCAAGTTTTGTTATACCATCAGCAACTAATTTGCCATCTTCTCATTTTCCTGTAAATAAAAATGTTTTAGTTAGTTGATCAATTAGTATTAAAGAAATTATTGTTCCAAAGAAAACAAACAAATTAAAAACAATTAATTTTTTATTTTCCTCAAAATGACTTTTTGTGTAGGTTATTAATGAATTATAGTATTTGTTAATCATAATATTTATTATATATATTTTTTAATAAATGTTAAAATATTTAAATATATATAAAAAACTAAATGAAGGTTGTTGAAATGAAAATAAAAGATTATGTGGCAAATTATTTTTTCATAACCGAATCAATCTTAAAAAAATATAAACCAAACGCAATAGTTAAAGTTCAGTTTTTTCAAAGAAATGATGATGTGATGTTATCAGGAATGAAGGAAGTATTGAAGTTGTTAAAAAATAATACTGACACTTCGAAATATGAAATAAAACATCTAAATGACCAGACTATTATTAGTAATTTGGAACCAGTTTTGGAATTAACTGGTAAGTATGAGTATTTTGGTGTTTTTGAAGGAGTTATTGATGGTATTTTAGCTAGATCATCATCAATAGCAACTAATGCATACAGATGCATTCAAGCAGCCAATGGGAAAAATATTGTATACATGGGAGATCGGGGAGACCATTATAAAATGCAGGAAATTGATGGCCAGGCTGTTGAGGATGCTGGAATAATAGGACATTCTACTCTTGCTGGTTCTCAGGGTAATGTAGACGTAATTTTTGGCTCAATACCACATATTCTAATTCAGCATTTCGATGGTAATACTCTTGAAGCTATGAAAGCCTATGTTTCTTTATTTCCTCAAGAAAAAGAGTTTATTGCTTTAGTTGATTTTAATAATGACGTCATCAATGATTCTCTTGATGTTTTGAAAGAATTGGGTAAAAAATTATGAGGAGTCAGAGTGGATACCTCTAAAAATATGGTCGACAAAATGTTTGCAAATGAAGAACCTCAATATGGGGTAAATGTTGAACAAATTAAAAGATTAAGAAAGGCATTGGATGAGAATAATGGCTCTCATGTAAAAATAATTGTTTCTTCTGGATTTACATATGAAAAAATAAAATTCTTTGAAGATAATTTTGCACCAGTTGATTCTTATGGAGTTGGTGAGTCAATTTTAAAAATAAATATTGGCTTCAGTTGTGACGCAGTAGTTATTGATGGTAAGAAATTGGCAAAAGTCGGAAGAGGATATCGAGAAAATAAAAATTTAATATTATTTAAGTAATTAAATTTTTTGTGTTTTAGTTCCAAATAACTTATGTTTATTTTCAGGCTCTATATTTTTATTAAGTAGAC
Source organism: Mycoplasmataceae bacterium (assembly GCA_030154525.1). Classification (GTDB taxonomy): domain Bacteria; phylum Bacillota_I; class Bacilli_A; order Mycoplasmatales; family Metamycoplasmataceae; genus UBA710. Next base: position 9,164 of record JAGUQV010000095.1, read on the forward strand.
CAATAAATTTAGTGACATGTTCAACTTTACCTACAATTGTTACTATTGAATCTTTATTTAATTTTAATAAACCATTAGGAAGAACGCTAATTGAATTGTTTTTAACAAGAACAATTGTGATTCCTTTTTTATTTAGTGAAAGTTCTTTTAGTTGAATGCCAATATATTTTTCATTTTGAACAGTTGTAGAACCAATAACAAAACCATCGCCTATTTCTTTTAAAGAGTGTGAAAAATTAATAAAATTTGCGTTCGTAGCTATCAAAGCAGTTCTTGTTCCAGATTCTTCTTCTGGCCTAATAATTACATCAACACCAATTTGTCTCAAAACCCTCGCATGTCTATGTGTTTTTGCTCTAGCAATAATATGTTTTATTTTCAATTCTAATAATGCTGCAATAATTTCTATATTATCTCCAACACCCACCACAACAGTATCGATATTGGCAACACCCGCTGCTTTTAAAGCATTCATATCAGCTGCATCCATAATAATAGAACTGGCAGCTCTATCCTTAAGCTGAAGTAATTTTTGTTCATCTCTGTCAATTGTCAAAACATTTTGGTCTAAATCAATTAATTTTGAAGCAACTGCATTTCCGAATCTGCCCATTCCTATTACACATATATCTTTTCTTGCCATTTTGACCTCGCTAATAAATATAATTTTAACATTATTTTATTAGTATAATACTAAATATGAAAAATATAAAGAAACCTTTTAATAAGGATAAATCAATTTTTAAAAAAATAATACAGTTCTTTTTTAGTTTATCAAATGTAAAAATTATTTTTTTAACATATTTTATTGTAACTTTACTGAGTTCGTTATTGTTAATATCTCCATATGCTCATGTTGAAGGAGTTTATGTAAGTTATATTGATGCATTATTTACTGCGGCTAGTGCCTTTAGTGATACAGGTTTAGTTACATTAGTTACTTCTGAAACTTGATCAATGTTTGGTCAAGCAATAATAGCAATTTTAATTTTACTAGGGGGAATTGGTATTTTTGCAATTAAGGTTTATTTATTTAATTTTATATTTGGGCAAAAATTAAATATTGTTACTAGTAATATTGTTGGTCAGGAAAGATCATCCAAGGATGCAAGTCTTTCAAAAAAAACAATTATAGTTTCGGTAACTTTGATCATTATTCTTATTATTTTTGCTTCATTTATTCTTTCATTTATATTCTATTTTCAAGCCCCAGATGTTGGGAGTAGTATTAAGCCTGATAACAACCCTTATGGTAATGTTAGTTTGTCAATAAGATTTGCAATTTTTCATTCAATAAGTGCAATAAATAATGCGGGTTTTGATATTATTGGTGGTGATTCACTAGCGCCATATTATTCAGTTTATATTATTCAATTTATCTTTCTTTCTTTGTTTATTGTTGGAGGAATGGGCTATCCTGTTATTTTTGATTTATACTCATGTATCCAACACAAAATTAAAAAAACACCCGGTAAATTTTCTTTCTCATTATTCACAAAAATAAGTACCTTATCTTACTTAATAATTTCTATTGTGGGATTAATATTTGCTTTCTCTTTTGAGTTAAGTGCAAAAACAAGTGTTGATGGTAATTTAGTCCCTTTATGATTGGATGATTCAAAAGATACTGGCTCAAAAGTTATGGCTATTTTTTTTAATACTTTTTCAACAAGAAATGCTGGATTTTCAACTGTTAATTTAAAACAAATTTCCCAACCCACAATAATCCTTTATTCAATTATGATGTTTATTGGTTCTGCCCCATCTTCAACAGCAGGAGGGATAAGAACTACAACAATTGCTTTAATATGTCTTTCAATTTGATCAAAAATTAGAGGATTACCAAGTGTTAGGGTATTTAATAGAAAACTTCCAAAAGATACAACTGAAACGGCAGGGATTGTTTTCTCTATCTCTATTTTCTTTGTCCTTATTGTTTCTTTTATAGGTATGTCTTCAATTCATGGAGATCTTTCACCAAAATTTAATTACCTGGATGTTCTTTTCGAAGTTTCTTCAGCTTTTGGTACTACTGGTTTATCGACAGGTCTAACTTCACATTTAAACGACATTTCAAAATTATTTATTGTTCTTACTATGTTTATTGGTCAATTAGGTATCTCTTCAACTCTTCTTATGTGAAAGGGAAATAAAAATAAACAATATACAATTGATTATATTGAAGAGGATATTGCAATTGGTTAGTTTTTGGATGATTTATAAAAAAATTAAATTTTGTTTAAGGTGAAAGTTTGCATATACTAAGAAATAAATCACTATACTTTACACTTGTTCTGTCTGCTTTACTACTTTGTTTATCACTAATAAGTTCAATGATTTCAAATATAATTCCATTTTTATTGGGATCTTCATTTTTGAAAATAGATCTATCATTGTCATTTTTATGCTTGTCCTTTATTATTTGTGGCTGAAAATATGGTCTTTCTATTTTATTAGCAAATTTTATTATTCATCCTTTATTACCAGGAACAAATATTGGATTCATTGAATTGTTTTTAATAGGTAAGATCATTTTTGCAATAACTTGCTTAATTTTTGTTTCACTTTTTTCACTTTTTTTGAAATTATATAATAAAACCAACATACTTATGCCTTTAGCAATGTCAACTGTTATTTCCACAATAATAATGACAATACTTAACGGAGTTTTATTTACTCCAATTTTTATGAATATTATTTCAAATGGTTTCTATAATTTAAATTTTATAATTTTAATGGAACAATATAATGATTATAATTTAAATATCTTATTTATAATGCCTAATTATTGAGGTGGGATGGTTCTTGTCTACTCAACATTTAATTTAACATGCTTATCTATTAACTCATTTATTGTGTACAAACTTTCAAGAAATTTAAAAATATTTTTTTAAAAGCATATTATTTAATTAATAGTTCCATATTTTTATTTTTTTGTTTATAATTATATATAAATATGCATTTATAGTGTTAAAACAAAAGGAGATTTTATGAATTTACCATTTATACCATCAAGAGAAATCATTGGTTTTGAAACAGCGCCATTAATTTTAGAGGTCGGTCGCAAAAAATCAATTAGCTCTGTTAATATGTCAAAAAGTTTATTTCAAAATAAAATTGTTATTGTGTCCCAAAAAGACATTGATGCCCCTACTGTTAAAGACAAAGACGACCTTTATGAATATGGTATTCAATGTAAAATAACAAATACTGAACCTATAACTGGTGGGCATTTAAAATTAAACTTGATTTGCGAAAAAAGAGTTAGAGTTAATTCAATTGATGCTTCAAAAATTATTGAAGATAACTCTCCATTTTTTTCAGGAGATTTTACAGAAGACAGAATTAGTGAAGATGTCTCTGAGGAAGAGATTGGAATTTATATTGAAAAAATTGATACTGTTATTTCATCTATTTCTAGAGGTGAAACGTTATTTCCCTCTAAAAATATTTCAATTTTAAAAAACACAATGGGTCAAAAAAATTTTATCAATAACATTGCATCTGTAATAGAATTTTCTTTTAAAGATAAATATAAAATATTTGCTTCAAAAGATATTGTTGAGCAATATAAGCATTTTTTATCTTCGCTTGTCACTTATAAAAATATGTTAGAGCTTGATGTGGACCTAGATAAAGACATTAAGAAAAATTTAGATGTTCAACAAACAGAATTTTTACTTCGTGAGAGAATGAAAGTTATTAAGCATAAATTAGGGGATGATGATTCTGATGAAAAATTAGAAGAAATGTTAAATTCAGATGAAAACAAGAAAATCTATCCTGATGATGTTCTTTTTGCAATAAAAAAAGAGAAATCTAGATTAAAAAATATGATGGCTTCATCTCCGGAAGCTAACATTAGTAGAACCTACATTGATCTATTAACAACTTTACCTTGAAAAAAAGTCAACATTGAATCAATTGACATTAAGAAAGCAAAAAGAGTTCTTGAAAATCATCATTTTGGACTAAAAGATGTTAAGGAAAGAATTATTGAATTTTTGGCTGTTATTATTAATAATAGAGAACAAAATCCTCCAAAGAAAAAACCATATAAATTAACAGATGGTTCTAATACAGAAATTAGTGAATCAATATTTCAAAAATTAAATGGTTATAATAAATTAACAGAGCAAAATTCTGCTCCAATAATCACATTACTTGGTCCTCCAGGAACAGGAAAAACTTCGCTTGCTCAAGCAATTGCAGAATCTTTAGATAGAAAATTTATTAAAATTTCATTGGGTGGAATTAAAGATGAGTCAGAAATTAGAGGACACAGAAGAACATATGTTGGTGCGATGCCTGGGAAAATCATTCAAGCTATTAAAAAAGCTGGTGTTTCAAACCCAATTATTTTATTGGATGAAATTGATAAAATGTCATCTGATTATAAGGGTGATCCCTCATCTGCAATGTTGGAAGTTTTGGATCCTGAACAAAATTCAAATTTTCAAGATCATTATTTAGAAATAGAATATGATCTTTCCAAGGTTATGTTTATTGCTACAGCAAATTATTATGAAAATATTCCTGCCCCTCTTCTTGATAGGGTTGAAATAATTGAACTTCATTCATATACCATTATTGAAAAAGTTAATATTGCAAGAAAATATTTAATTGATAAAGTAATTAAACAAAATGCATTAAAAAAAGAACAATTTCAAATAACTGATGAATTATTAGATTATATAGTTAAGCATTATACAATGGAAGCTGGTGTTAGAGATTTGCAACGTGTTTTGGATAAAATAGCTAGAAAAATTGCTTTGAAAATTGTTGAAAAAAAAGTTAAAGATACATTTATTGTTGATGAAAAAGTCATTAATAAATTTTTAGGCATTATCAAGTATAGTGATGAAGATTTGGATAAAGAAGAACAAATAGGTTCTGTAAATGGATTAGCATACACTGCATATGGTGGATCAACATTAGCTATTGAAGTTACGACATTCCCTGGTAAAGGCGATTTAAGATTGACTGGTCAGCTAAAAGATGTGATGCAAGAGTCGGCACAAATTTCACTTGCATTTATAAGAACAAATGCTAAGTTATTTGATATTGACTTTGATTTTGATGAAAACATTATTCATATTCATGTACCTGAAGGAGCAGTTCCAAAAGATGGTCCTTCAGCAGGTGTAACTTTTACAACCTCAATAATTTCTGCACTTTCAGGTAAACCTGTTTCACATTTGATTGGAATGACTGGAGAAATTACACTTAGAGGAAAGGTGCTTCCAATAGGTGGTTTAAAAGAGAAATCACTAGCTGCGTTAAGACAAGGTATCACAACAATCTTCATACCAAAAGAAAATAAGAGAAACTTAGTAGATCTTCCAACAGAGGTGACTTCAAAAATTAAATTTATTCCTGTTACAACTTATATTGAAATTTATAATATAATTTTTAAAAATGTAAAATCAAAAATCATTAAAGTTAATCTTCCTAAAAAAGAGTCAAAAGAAAAAAATAAAAAATAATTTTATTTCATTTCAATATGTGGAATAATTTGTTTAAAGTATAGCAATCCAGAAAAAATACTCATTAAGGCAGCAATAATCAAAGGAATGTTCAATCATATAATATTTTCCTGAGAAATTATCGGTGTTATAAAAAATAATAAAATAATAGCAATAGATTGCAAAACAGTTTTTAGTTTTCCATAAATGGAAGCTTCAATTTTTAGTTTTTTGACTGCTGCTAAATTTCTAGATCCATCAACTAAAACGTCTCTTAATATAAAAATTAAAACCAATCAAACATATGTGTAGTTGAATAATAATAAAAATATCATTGCAGTAGTTGTAATTATTTTATCTGCAAGTGGGTCAAAAAGCTTACCAAATGATGTTATTTGATTGTTTTTTCTAGCTAAAAAACCATCAAGTCAATCAGTTAACATTGCTAAAACAAAAACAATACCAGATAGGTAAAGTCACATAGTTTCCTTATTGCTGTAATTAATAGAAGAAAACTTCCCGTCACCATAAAATAAAAAAAGTGAAAGAAAAGTTATAAATGGTATTACAAAAATCATTCTTAATACTGTTAATTTATTTGGTAAATTCACCAGTGTCCCTAATCTTAATGTTATCAACTTGAAAAGTTTTACTATTTGAGTTATCAAATTTATCATTAACCTTTTCTGAGATATCACTTTTTTGCTGTACATAGTTTGCATCTGTTTTCAAATCATTTTCTAGGTTTAAAAAATATTTTAATTCTTGCTCACATTTTTTGTTTCAATGATTTGATTTTATATCAATTAATTTTTTCAAGTTTATTGAAAATTCTTGATCATAAGTAGGATCTAAAAATATTTTTTTAAAAATATTAGAATTATATATTTCTTTTAACAAACTTCTTGAAATGGTATTTATTTCAATCATTTTTAATTTTCCAATCGAAGGAACAAATTCATCTATGTGTTGATTATTAATTTCAACAATAGTATTTATTCTTAGTGAGATTTCTTTGGATGTTTTTTCTGTAATGTTTTTTAATTCAATTTTTTTATATATAACAACTTTATTTTTTTTCTTATCTCGAAAATAACTAATTGCTAAAAATAAGATCATAACACCAACAAGTAAGCCCATCACTAGTCACATTACTCAACCATCCATAAAAGCCTCCTTTAAATACATTGAAATTATAACACTAGTAATTATTTATTATTTAAATATTTGATAAGAACTAATAATTTCACTTTTATTATTTTCATAAAAAAACCATGGTTCACATGGTTTTGCATCTATAAGCCGCGTTCTGTTCTCGTGAAGAGTGTCAATTATTTATCTAGGTTTCCCTTTTGCAATCAATTCAATTCTCTTTTGCAAATTCCCCTACCAAAATTTGGGTTTCTAGCTCATGGAGTTTACCGCGTTTCACCTTAACTTAATAAGCTCGTCTCTGTGGCACTTGTCGTCTAGGCTCAGATTTATTAAATCTAACATGATCACTACCATCATCGCAGATGGTGCTAGCGCGGACTTTCCTCTACATTACTGCAGCAATTGACCAATGCAAATTTATTATATATTTTTTTTAATATTATTTGTTGAGAATATACTATTAAAAATTAAAATTTACTTTTAATTGTATAAATAATGCTATTTTTATTTTTTTATGAATATTTATCACGAAAAAAAACATAAATAATTGCGAGGTTAAAATAAAGTCATTTAAGAAATCATTACTTTTATCATTTGGGTTAGGGATAACTTCTATTTCAGTTATATATTATATAAATAATAGTCAAATTATTGAAACTAGTAAAATAATTAATGATAAATTAGTTGCAAATATAACTGGAGCAGTTGATATCCCTGGAGATTATTTTTTTGAAAAAAATCAAACTCTAAGGGAAATAATTTTTAAGGCAAAAGTAAAAAATGTTGCAGATATTGAATTATTATCTTTGAATGAGAAAAAAGATAAGTCATTTGAAATCGCAGTACCCTTTAAAATAGGTGAAGCACCAAAAATTAAATATTCTGACATAAAAACAGTAAATCAACTTAAGGCGATTGGAATTAAGGATAGCATCTCCAAAATAATAATAAAATACAAAAATGAAAATAGAGGAATGCCTACATGAAATGATATTGACAACTTGCAGGGAATAGGAGAAAAAACACTAGCTTTTTTAAAAAATCATCTTGAACTTTCTTAAACTTTTTGTTATTTTCACTCGCTATTATGTTCTCCTTTGTTTATTATCAAACAAATGAAAAAAGATGAATTTTATATATTGTAATTTTATTGTTATTAATATTACTTATCTCATGAAAAATTTTTATAATTTCTATTATTTCAGTTGTAATCTTTAATTTTACATTTCTAAGCATTAATGATACTAGGAAAATAATAGATATTCAAGGAAACTATAAAATAGTAAATGTAATTTCTTCAGGTTATGTTGTTGAAAAAAATAATTTGAAAATACTATTGAAAACAAAGAATTATTATAACCTAGATGATCTATTGAGTATTGAGAAAACATTGACAGAGTCATTAAAGGACAAGAAGGATAAATATAATTTTTATTTAAAATCACTCGGAATAAATTATATTGTTAATAATCCTACTATGAAAAAAATGAATAACAAAACATCTATTAGGTCAAAAATTTTAAATTATATTTCAACAGGTCCAGATTATTATGTGAAATATATTTCTCTAATTTTGATTGGCAAAAAGAATGATTCAAATGCAGAATTATATGAACGTGTTAAAATAATTTCAATATTGCATTTATTTGTAATTTCTGGTTTTCATATAAATTTATTAATTTTTATACTACTTAAATTTTTTAAAAAAATGAAAATAAGTCATAATTACGCAAGCTTAATTTCATTTATAATTATTGGAATATATTTATATATATTAAATTTTCCAATTTCAAGTGTAAGATCATTTTTGTTCCTAATATTTATCTTTCTAAACAATTATTTTAATAAAAACAAATTAAGTAGGATTAATATTTTAACAATAATCATGCTTTCAATGTTTTTGATAAATCCCTTCATTATATTTTCTCTTTCATTTATTTTAAGTTTCTCAATTTCCTTTTCAATTTTATTAATAAGTAATGTTAGATGAAGAAAATATAAACCAATAATTATTAGCTCTTGTGCCTATCTAGCATCAATTATTTTATCCATTAACATCAATGGTTGATTTAATATATTTGGATTTTTTAACTCCATTATATTTTCTCCAATAATAGTTTTAAACTATATTGTTTCAATATTAGGATTTCCATTCAAATCTCTTCTAAATAATTATTATATTTTCATTGATAGCATAATTAATATTTTCTATGTTAATAGCTTGGTTGTTAATTTAACAATTAATAATTTATTTATTGACATATATTATTTATTTTTCTGATTTTCTTTGATTATTATTAATCATTATTACTCCATTAGGTATATTGATGTTGTCAGAAACAAAAATATGTGTATCTCAAATATTAGAAAATAAACTTCTACTTTGTAATTTATCATCAATAATTGAATATAACTGTAAATAAGCTTCATTCTCCAAAGAAATAATTTCATAAAAATTATTTCCAACTACATCTGCATCTCTATAAGTAGAATTGTCTGCAAAAGTTTTTACAAAACTTTCTCTAAATGTGGTTACAGGTCTTGTTGGAGGTACGGTTAAGGACTCTTCTTCGCCCCTATCAATATTGCCGTCTTTATTTATGTCATTCCAAACTTTTAAAGGTTTTGATGTGTCGATGGTTGAAAATGAAAAATAATCTGTTACATATCCAAACATATTTTTTTCTTTAGAAATAGTTGCATTTTTAGAAAGCATGTTAGTTTTTGCTTTTAATCATTTATATTCATAATCATTTTTTTCAAATTCTAATGAAAGTTTAGATGCATCTTTTTTTGTTAATATTATTGATTTATAGTTTTTTGATTCATCCAATTTCAAGTATCCACTAAGTTTAATTTGGTCAAAATCCTTTGGAAGAATAGCGCTTCTGGTATTTGCATTTTTTTGAAAAGAAGTATTTTTCATAAATATTTGTGATATACCATATTCATATCCAGCAACATCAAAATATGCTTTTCATAGTTCTTGCACTGTAGAATCAATGGTTGATATTTTATTTTCTGAATTAGTAAATTTACCTCCAAATGGATCGTCTAGCATTTTTAAATCCTCACTAATTTCATATGCTTTATTATTTCCACTTCCCTTTCAAATAATTTTTCTATTTTTTGAAATATCACCAGCAAATGTTGATGCAGAAAGTGATCCTTCTATAATAGTGCCTGTAAATTGTGTTGATTTGTTGGCAATAGTTTTTCCATTAATTGTGTCAATATATGAAATTTGCTGCAGTTTTCTTGTCAATAATTCATCAATAGAAAATAAATAAGAATATCAAGATGAATCATTTGTATATAAAAATTTTTTGTTTTCAAATGGTAATTCACTACTGAATCTATAATCATCTATTCCCAAAAAATTATTTTGATCTGAATTTTTAATATCGATATTATTTGATTTAAGATATAGATCTCTAGCACTAATTGCAGATCCTACAGAAGATTTATCCTTACTTAAAGCATTATTCATTTCAGTATCACTATAATGTAATGAATTTTCAAATGCATTTAAAAAAGTTTTATTTATATTTTTGTGTGCACTTTTATTTCCGTATTTTGAAAAAAGTTTCCTAGAATTTCTAGGATCATTCGTTGCAATACTTGTTATGTAAGTGTTTGCAAAATGATGACCATATTCATGAATTATAGTTTGAAATATTAAGTCAATTTTTTCGCTAATCGGAATATTTTTGAACGGTTTGATATAACGAGAAATGGAAATTTCCATTTCTTGTGTAAATGGATTATATTGGCCACTAACACCCTCGCCTAGAATTGATAAATTGTTTATTCTAATTGATTTCAGTGCCCCTATTTCTGGACCAAAATTAAGTTCATTTATAATTCTAGAATTTAATTCTTCAAGTCCTTCTAAACCTAAGAAATAACTTCCATTTGTTTCATGTTCAATTAAAGCAACTGGTGTTTTTGTTGATTTTTTCAAATCTACAATCTCTCTATTTCCAGGTTTTGAAGCAATAACTTCATTTTTTTTACTATTATTTATTATGTAATATGTTCCTAAACCCACTCCAACAACAAAAGTAATAGAGGACAAAGCAAATAATAAAGTTTTTAGTACATTAGATAATGATAGTTTCATATAACATATTATACTTTAAATCTTTTAAAAAGAATATCATGAATATTTATTGATATATTATCAAATTTATAAAAATCTGTGATGGAATTAAAATTTAAATTTTTTGTATTAATTGTTTTAATGAGTTGGTTCATGCTTTCTGGCATAACAACTTCAATCATTGAAATGACAGCATAAATACCATTTAATAGTGTGTTCAAAACCTTTTCTAATCTTATGGTGTTGTCTTTTAAAAGTCATGGTGTAGTTATGTCAATATATTTATTCAATTCCTTTGCTAAAGTTAATGCAATATTTATTCCTTTATCAAATTGGAAGTTATCGAAATAATCACAATAAATTTTAAAATATTTCTCAATTTTATCAAATATTTGTTGGTCAACATCAAGATTATTTTCAGTATATTTTACTGGTTTGTTAAATGACTGATGGTACATTGAAGCAACTCTTGACACTAGATTACCTATAGTGTTTGCTAAGTCTGAATTATATGTATTAATCAATAATTTTTCATCAAAAATTCCATCATTTGAAATATTTATTTGTGAAATTAAAAAATACTTTATAATTTCCACATCATATTTTTTTATTAAATCAATCGGATCAATAACATTGCCTTTTGATTTTGACATTTTTCCCTCGGGAGTAATCAATCAACCATGTGACAAAATTGTTGTTGGTTTTTTAATTCCCATAGCTTCTAAAAATATCGGTCAATATATACAATGAAAACGGGATATTTCTTTTCCGATCACTTGGACTATTTCATCTCCGTTTTTTCAATATTTAATGTAGTTTGATGACTCTTTATCTGGTGATCACCCTAATACTGTTAAATAACTAAAAAGAGCATCCAGTCAAACATAAACAATATGTTTTGGGTCTGCGC
>JAGUQV010000026.1 GCA_030154525.1 Mycoplasmataceae bacterium
ATAATAACTTACATCCTGCAAAATCAGAGCATATTAAAGATGTTTTGATTAATGAAATATATTATACCTTAAATGTGGAAAGAGAATCTTCATCTAGAAAAGCAATTAAAGATATTGTTAATAATTCAAAATCACTTGAAGAAAATGATAAAAACATGTTGGAGAAAAATTTATGAAATGCTTTTGAATTTATTATGATTTCTAAACCAAATATTAATAAACAAAATCTCAATACTGTTTATCGAATACTTACAACAGATATTGACATGGGTCAAAATATCTTAGATGGAGATTTTTATCGTTTAGATGATGTTTTAATCAATGAATTCAAAGGAGTTGATGCTAAATTAGTGGAAGAACATATGAATTCATTATTTGAGGTTATAAATGATTTAAATGATGAAGATTTTATTTATAAAGCAATATTGATTCATTTCTACTTTGAAACAATTCATCCTTTTTATGATTTTAATGGCCGCCTGGGCAGAATTCTTGTTTTTTGATATTCAATTAAAATAAATAAAGTCAATGATTTATTATTTTTTTCTACATCTATTTCTCATTATCGAGATCAATATATAAAATCTTTCAATGAGTCCAGAAAACTCAAGAATGTTGATGCAACATTTGTGATTTGTAATATCATTGACATTTTGATTAAAAATAAGAAAAATTATCAAACACTAACCAAGATAAAAACACATTCTTTAGATAAATATAATAAGGATCTTTCATTCATTGCAAAGGACATGATTATGAATATTCTTTCATTAAAAGATATTTCAGGATATTCTGAAGATAATTGAATTAAAAAATCAACAATTGATGATTTTTATAAAGAGTATACAAATAGTGTTATCTATAATGAATTGAATACTTTAAAAGCTAGAAACATAATAAAAATAAGTGACAGTAGACCATTAAAAATTAAGTTTCTTTTTTCAAAATTTGAGTAGGTGAAATTGAATTGTGTTTTTAAATAACTATTATCAAACTTCTCTATTAATTTCAATAATGATAAAATTATTATAAATTATCAAATAATTAATTTCATAGTTATAATTTAATTAAATATATGATAATGTAGTTATCATCTTAAGGTAGAAAGTTGGTAAGATTTATATTATGGATTTTATAGAATTATTAAAAGCAGAAAATTCTGTGAGAACAAAAGTTAAGGATGTTACTAATTGAAAGGAAGCTGTTATTGAAGCTTGTAAACCTCTACTAGAAACAAAGGCAATTACTAAAGATTATTTAGGTTCAATAATTGCTTCAACAGAACAATTCGGAGCATATTATATAATTACTGAACAAGTTGCCATGCCAAATGCTTCTCACGGTAAGTGAGTTAGAAGAAATTCAATAAGTTTAGTAACATTAGCTAAACCAATTTTTTTCCCAAATGATGATAGACCGATTAATATCTTAGTAGCTCTAGCACCAGTTGATGCAGATTTTCATGCTTCTCAATTACCACAAGTATTAGCAATTTTTGAGGACCTAGAAAATATTGAAATGCTTTCTAAAGCTCGTAAACCAGATGATGTTTATGAAATATTGTCAACAGTGGATTTAAATAAATATCTTCGAGGAGATGAATAAAACAAAAACGAATTTGCAATCAATTTTAGTCATTAGTCATTTCAATACTATGACTTTAAAATAGTAATTTGGTTTTTCAAATGATTAAAATATAGTATTTTTCTAAAAAGTGTTGATTTTATCAATAAATTTGATATTATTTTAATTATATATTGTAAATATTTTAGGCATTAATGCTCTTGGCGTATATCATTTTGAAATAAACTTGATAATTATAAGCCCAGGAATTTCTTTAAAAGATTAAAATCAATTGCTTTTAAAGAAATTATTAAATAATAATTGATTAACGTAATTCAAAAGAATTAAACATGATATTTGAATCATTGAATATAAGAAAGGAATTATTCTGGTTTTTTTAAAATAGGAATAAAAACAAATTATGGCAAATGAAGCGTTAAAAATGGTCGGAAAAGTAACACAATGCTTTTCAACAACCGAATATGAAGTTGAATGTGAAAACAACTTAAAAATAAAAGCAAGAGTATCTGGAAAAATGA
>JAGUQV010000022.1 GCA_030154525.1 Mycoplasmataceae bacterium
GTTTTACATCATGCCTCATAATGATATTTTGCTGTATCTGTAATGACTCCATCTAAGTCAAAAATTAATCCTTTTTTCATTTTTCTCCTATTTTTGTTTTATATCTTCAATTTGTTTTAAAGAAAGTCCTGTTTCATTATCAAATATATGAATTGATTCTTTTCTTATTTGAAAATATTCATGTGAATCTTCATATATATCAAGTCAATTAGGAACAGTTATTAAAATCATGGATTTTGATATATCGCCTGTTCCTGAAATAATTTTTTCTTTTCCGATAAATTCTGTAGACTCTATAAATAATTCAAAATCAGATTCCGTTTTTTTAGTAACATGAATAATGTCTTCAGGTCTCACTCCAATACAAACTGATTTATTATTTTCCATTTGTATATCTAACGAAGATATATCTAGAACTAAATTACCACTAAGTGATTTGAATTTTTTGTTTTCAATAATGCCATTAATCATGTTCATTGAAGGGGAACCTATAAAATTAGCAACAAATAAATTTTTTGGATTCATATAAAGTTCAATAGGAGTACCAATTTGTTGTATCTTTGAATCATTCATTAATATTATTTTATTTGCCATTGTCATAGCCTCTAGTTGATCATGTGTGACATAAACTGAAGTAGATCCAATAAATTTATGTATATTAACTATTTCTCTTCTTGTTGATTCTCTAAGTTTTGCATCTAAATTTGATAATGGTTCATCCATTAAAAAAACTGAAGGCTTTCTAACTATAGCACGAGCTATAGCAACTCTTTGTCTTTGTCCACCGGAAAGATCTTTTGGTTTATCATATAAACGATCAGTAATTTGTAAAATTTCCGCAACATCTTTTATTCTTCTTTCAATAACATCTTTTCTAACTTTTTGCTGTTGCAATCCAAATGCAATATTTTTATAAACATTCATATGAGGATATAGAGCATATGATTGAAAAACCATTGCAATATCTCGATCAGCGGGCTCTAAATCATTAACTCTTTTTCCATCAAATAACAAATCACCTTTCGTAATAGAATTCAATCCTGCAATCATTCTTAATAATGTTGTTTTACCGCAACCTGAGGGTCCTAAAATTACACATAATTCCTTTGATTTTATTACAAAATTAATATCTTCTAGTGTATACTCTACTCGACCTTGATACTTTTTACCAACATTATTAAATTTAATTTCAGCACCTCTTAAATCATTAACTGCCTTTGTATTAATATTTAATTCTGTTATTAAGTTTTCAATTGTATTTTTTTTAATATTCAATATTTTCATAATTATCCTTTAACTCCCCCTGATGCCAGTCCACTTACTAGATGTTTTTGTGAATACATAAATGCTCCTGTTATTGGCAATGATGTTATTAAAGCACCGGCTGCGTAAAGGGGTTGGAAAACTTCTCTATTTGAATTCGGTTGTAGCAATGAATACAAACCTACCGGTAAAGTATATTGTTGAGGATCAGAAATTAATATTTTTGGCAGAATAACATCTCCGAATGGTCCTATAAAACTTCATAATGCTATAATTGCTAACATAGGACGAGCCAAAGGCATTATTATCCTTATATATGTTTTTACATTTCCACAACCATCTAATTTTGCAGAATCATCTATTTCTGTTGAAATTGAATCCAAATAACCCTTCAATACAAAAGTATTGCCAGCA
>JAGUQV010000005.1 GCA_030154525.1 Mycoplasmataceae bacterium
CACTAGAGAATACATAGGATTATAAAACACAGGCACAAATAAAAAAGTCATAATGTCCGTTGTAAAACCAATTATAAAACCTGTGAGTGGACCAAATAAAAATCCTGCTATTTTAACTGGCAAACCAGCTAACGAAAGCTTGAAAGCGGGTAAAGAAGATATCGCTGCTGCTTGCGCACCTATTACAACGAATGCTATGGATGTTGCTATAAGAATTGCTATGAATGCAATTCTCTTTGAATTTCAACTCTTCATCTTTACCTTTCTATTACAATAAATTATAAAGCAAATATTAGTAAAATTTTATATTATTTTAAAAACTATATAAAAGTAGTATTATTAATGTATGAAAAAATTAGCAATTGTATTAGATTCGTTTTGCGGACTAGATAAAAAATATGTTGAATCAAATGAGAATATATTTTTTGTTTCACTGCAAATAGAAATTGAAAATAAAGTTTTCCAAGAAGGCTATGATATAGTTAATTTGGATGTAATTGAAAAAGTTAAAAATGGCGTAAAAGCTTCAACATCTCTACCATCTTTATCTATTGTTAAGGATTTAATTGAAAAATTATCAAATGAATATAAAAATGTAATTATTTTGCCAATTGCTAAGCATATGTCGGGAACACATGATCTTTTTTTGAACTATACTAAAGAATACAAAAATATGCAAGTAATTGATAATCAATTTGTTGGTGACACTTATTTGGATGTTTCCAGAAAAGCAATTGCAATGTTTGATAGCGGTTCAAATATTAGTGGTATAGTTTCTTTCATTAAAGAAGTGAATGAAAAAACAATTGGTTTTATTATTCCAGATAATTTAGTATCACTTATTAACTCTGGGAGATTAAAGGGTATTAAAAAACATATTATTTCTTCAAGTAATTTATCTTTAATTATTAAAGTATCAACTAAATTATCATTTTCAGGAATCGGAAGAACAAAAACTTCAGCTATTAAAAAGATTTTTAATAAGTTAGATAAGTTTTGCACAGATAACGTGATTGTTAGTGGATATGTATACAAACTCTTTTACTCTCATGGTGTAAATAATTTAAATATTGCTAAAGAATATATGAAGGCCAATGGGATTCGAATTGGTGCTGAAAGAAAAACTTCTTTATCAGTTCTAGTTCATAGCGGTTATGGTGCATTATATATTGGTGTAACACCTAAAATTTTATTCTAGTTTTATTTTTGATTTTAATAACTTTCTTCTTTCATATCGGTCCACTAAAATATTAACTGGAATTACAAGAAAAATCAAGGGAATTATAATCAAAATTCTTGCCCATTCTAAATCTTTTGGTAATCATGATGTCAAGAATATTGTCATAAATGAAATAATTATGGGAACAACAAAAGTCAAAATAGACATATTTAATATATTAAAATATATTAAAAAAAACGTTAGTAAAAAAACAATTATAATAAAGGAAATAGCAATTAAAATATTGTAATAAATTTCAAATGGTGGTTCATCTATGAAATCTTTTCCAAGAAATAATCAAATAAAAAAAGATGGAATTGCAACTACAAACAAAGTATATAAAGGTTTCACTCAACTTTTTATTTTTGTATTTAAAATAATTTGATTATTTCCCTTATTCTTTAACTTATTTTTTTTCAATAGTTAATTTCCTTAAATAATTAACAATTTTATCTTTACTAATAATTTTTATCTTTTCAGATCCATAAAACCTCAAAGATAACTTGTCATTTTCAACTTCTTTATCACCTATAACAATTTGTATTTTGGTTTTGGCAATTTGAGCTTCCCTAATTTTTTTAGAAACCCTTTCATTTCTATCATCAACCAAAACATGAATTCTCTCTTGTTTAAGCATTTTGTAGATGTCATTAGAATAATCATTATGTTCTTCATTAACAGGAATTATTGCGACCTGCTTAGGTGATAATCAAAATGGCAGATTGCCTTTTGTTTGTTCTAATAGAATTGCCAAAAATCTCTCATATGTGCTTATTAAACCTCTATGAATAATTACTGGGGTTTCCAATTCGCCATCACTATTTATAAAAGTTAAATCAAATTTTTTTGGTAATAAAAAATCTAATTGTAATGTTGACATAGTGACCTCGTGACCCAAAGAAGTTTTAATTTGAATATCAATTTTTGGACCATAAAAAGCTGCTTCACCTTTCATTTCTTTATATTCTACACCCAATTCTTTAAGAACTTTTCTTAGGTCTTCTTCTGCTTCTTCTCACATTTTGTCATCATCATAAAATTTATCTTTTTTATTAATATCTCTAACAGATAATGAAACATAAAAAATATTAATATTAAACATATTTAAAGCTTCAGTTATTAATTCATAACATTTTTTGAATTCTGAAATTATCTGATTTTTATGAGCAAAAATATGTCCTTCTGTAAGTTGCATACCTCTCACTCTTTCCATTCCAATTAATGCTCCTGATTTTTCATGTCTATACAAATTAGATTGTTCAGAATACCTAATTGGAAGTTCTCGATATGATCTTCTTGTCGACCTAAAAATTAAAATATGGTGCGGACATGTCATTGGTCTCAAAATTAATTTTTCATGATCTGCTATTATTGGAGCAAACATATCATCTTTATAATGATCTCAATGACCTGATTTAACGTACAATTCTCTCTCTCCAACAATAGGTGTTAAAACTTCCTTAAATCCATACTTATCATCTAACCATAAAATTTGTTCTTCGATTCTTCTTTTTACTTTCATGCCATCTTCAAGTCATATTGGAAAACCATGGCCAGATAATTTATCAAACATAAAAAGATTCAGTTCTTTTCCAATCTTTCTGTGATCACGTTCTTTTCTTTCGCTTATTATACTTAGGAAGTTATTCAACTCTTCTTTAGTGTCTCATGCTGTCCCATAAATCCTTGTTAATTGTTCATTGTTTGAGTCCCCTTTTCAATATGCACCTGCAAGAGAAAGTAATTTGAAATGCTTAACGTCATTAATTTTATGCAAGTGACCTCCTGCACATAAATCAACAAATAAATCTTTTTGCAAACTTGGATTTACAATTGAATAAAAAGTTACTTCCTTGTCAGATGAAATAAATTCATCATTTAGTTCTCTCTTAAGTGGTTGATGTGAAAAATCATATTCATATTGAGAGTCTATTTTTTTCATAACAAAATTATTAGAAATAATTTTTTTCATTTGCTTTTCAATTTTCAATAAATCTGACTCTAATAAATTTTTTTCAAATTTAAAATCATAATAAAAACCTTCGTTAGTTGCAGGTCCAAAACCTAAAATTGTATTAGGAAATATTTTTAAAACTGCCATAGCCAAAATGTGAGATGTAGTATGATTTAATTTCTTATTAAATTTCATTTATTTTCCTCTTTTTATTGTTACTTTAAATTATATTACTTTTGTTTTGATTTATTAATTTTAAAGATTAAAATTTTTTGTATCCAACATGATTCAATATTTTTGCAATATTTTTCTCAGCAATAACATTCGCTTTAATTGAACCCTCTTTAGCAATTGAGGGCAAGTTAATTAATGATTCACTATATTTTTTTTGAATTTCAATTAAAAAATCCCTGACAACACTTCCAACAACTTCCTTGAATTCCTTATAGTTGGAATTTTTAAAATCCTCTTCTGCTTTTTCAATCGTAATTTCACTAAGCGAAGCATAAATAGTTAAAAGATTATTTACACCCGGCTTATCTTTTGAATAGTAAACTTTATTTTCACTATCAGTAACTGATTTTTTAATTTTGTCAAATGCAAGATCAGGATCATCTAATAAAAAAATTGAAGCATTCTTATCATTGTCAGATTTTGACATTTTAAATTCAGGAGACTTCAATGACATTATTTTTGATCCTATCTCTGAAAAAAGTGGTTTAGGTTCGTTAAAATTCAAATTATATTTTTTGTTTAATCTGCTTGCCAAATTTCTTGTTAACTCTAAGTGCTGTTTTTGGTCTACTCCAACGGGGACAAATTCCGGGTTATATAATAATATATCTGCTGCCATCAAAGTAGGATAAACAAATAAACCTGTTGGAATATTATCTGTACCATTACTTTGTTTTGTTTTGGCTGACTTATCTTTAAATTGATTCATTCTTGATAACTCACCCATAGTTGTATTTGTTATAGTTATTCAGTTAAAAATTGAATGAGCTGGAACATCAGACTGAAAAAAAATAGTTGATTTTTTATGATTCAATCCACAAGCAATATAAAGAGCTAAAATCTCTTTCCTATTTTTATCAAGTTCCTCAGGTGATATTGTTGTTGTCAAAGCATGCAAGTCTGCTACAAAAATAAACATTTCATAATCATTTTGATGTTTTATGAAGTTTTTTATTGCCCCAATATAATTTCCGATTGTTAGGGAACCAGTGGCAGTAATTCCACTCACTATTCTTTTTTTCATATATATTTTAAAATTATATATTATTATTTATATAAGTATATAAGAAAGTACACAAACCGGAAAAGAGACTAAATGACAAAGCAAGAAAAAGTTATGTATTGATTTTTTACTATAATTACTTTTGGTCTAATTCATATTTATTGAAGATCAAAAAAAGTTGCAGTCAAAAGTGAATTATCACATAGAGAAAAAATAACTTTCAATATCAAAAAATTAACAGAATTATTAGGCAATATGGAAAATATTGATAAAGTGGAATCAA
>JAGUQV010000068.1 GCA_030154525.1 Mycoplasmataceae bacterium
AACCAGGACTAATTGGTTCCTTGCAAACAGGTTATTTATTTGCTCATGCACTTTCAATTTCGTTAAATAAAGAATTAATTCCTGTCAATCATTTAGAAGGGCATATTTATTCAACATTATTGAGAAGTAATAATGATCAAAAAATAAAAAAGATTACTTATCCATCATTATCCTTGGTTGTTTCTGGCGGACATACAAGCTTATATTTTCATAAGAATGAAACGATTTTTGAAATAATTGGACAAACACTTGATGATGCATTAGGAGAGGTTTTTGATAAAGTTGCAAGAAGTCTAGGCCTGGGCTTTCCAGGAGGTCAAGTTATTGATGATATTTTTCAGAAAAATAATTTTGAACAATTAATAAAAATAAATATTCCTAAAACCGAAAATCAACTAGATTTTTCATTTAGTGGTATTAAAACTCAAGTTATCAATTTGATTCATAATTACAGACAAAAAAATGAACCTTTAAATATTGGTCATTTAGCTTACTCATTTCAAAAACAAGCAATAGATTATTTAATTAGTGTTACAAAAAAAGCTATTAAATTATATAATCCCAAAACGCTTACATTGTCTGGTGGTGTTAGCGCTAATTCATATTTAAAATCAGAGATGAAAAAATTACATCCAAATTTTTTAAAACCAATTGAAGGATACTCAACTGATAATGGGTGCATGATTGCAATGGCAGCTTCAATATTATGCGATTAAATTAATTCATTTTAAAACAAAAACAATTTTTTTATTTATAATAAATAAGTATAATAATCCAACGTTGTTGGTTTAGTAAAAATATCACGTTGTTTTATTTTGAAACTTATAATACTATGTACAAAACTACACTTAATAAAAAGCAAATAAGCTATTTTTTTGTGTGCAAAATAAAGAAGGGAAAATATGGATTTTATAAAAAATTACTTTAAATTTGATGAAAGAAAAGCTACTTTTAAAAAAGAGATAATTGGCGGAGTATCAACTTTTCTAGCCATGGCATATATATTAGCTGTTAATCCATCTCTTGTCGGTTCAAGTGCTAATGAAATCATTAATGGTGTTCCTACAGGGAATGTCACACATTTAGAAGGAGGATTATTTCTAGCTACCGCAATATCTGCATTTTTTGCGACTATGCTAATGGGTTTGTGAGCCAATATTCCTATCGGCCTCGCGCCAGGTATGGGATTGAATGCATTTTTTGCATTTACAGTTTCTCAGTCGGTTGGGTTCAATGGAGCTTTAACAGTTACAATACTTTCAGGATTTATTTATTTCATTATTGTTATTACTCCTGCAAGAGATTTTATTACGAAAAAAATACCTAAAAACTTAAAGTTATCCATCGGAGCAGCGCTAGGTTTTTTTATTGCCTATTTAGGCATGCAAAGTTCTGGAATAATTGTTAGTAGTCCAGATACACTTACTAAGTTAGGAGATTTTAGCAATGGATTAGTAGTTCTTGCAATATCACTATTATTTTTAGGATTAGTACTTCACTACTTAAAAATTCCTGCAGGTATTTTAATTACAATGATTGTAGGAGCATTGTTGTTGGTAATTTTACTAACAACCGGAGCTATTAATTATGATAGTGATAAATATTCACTAATAGGAAGTTATAACGATTTTAACACTTTTAGAGATGTAGCAAGAGGAGGTTGATTAGGTTTTGCAGATATTAATGTTTGAAAATCACCAATGACATATTTGGGAATATTTTCTTTTGTATATTTGGATTTCTTTGATACTACAGGAACGCTAATGTCATTAAATAGAATGATTAAATTAGACAAAACAGATAAACATTGAATGAATAAAGCTAATAAAGTTGATGCAGTATCAACAATTGTTGGAGCAGGAATTGGTGCCACAACTGTCACTTCTTTTGTAGAATCAACTGTGGGAGTATCTGTTGGTGCCAAGACAGGATTTTCAGCAGTGATAACATCTTTAATGTTTGGGCTCTCAATTTTAATTTGACCCATCATACAAGTTTTTATGCCTGTACCGATAACAGTGGGAGAAATTACAAAAACATATCAACCAATTGTTGGACCAATATTAGTTATAGTAGGAACCTTGATGATTTCACAACTAAAACACTTTGAATGAGAAATTACAATTGATAT
The DNA here is from genome assembly GCA_030154525.1 of Mycoplasmataceae bacterium. Lineage (GTDB taxonomy): Bacteria > Bacillota_I > Bacilli_A > Mycoplasmatales > Metamycoplasmataceae > UBA710. Next base: position 2,132 of record JAGUQV010000068.1, read on the forward strand.
TCCTATGTTATTTTTAACAATTATGTTTATGATGTTAACTAATTCCATTGCTGAGGGAATGGCTGCTGGAGCAATAACTTTTTTGATTATGAATGCTGTTGGTGGATTAGTTCAAAAAATAACTAATAAGAAAAAAATAATACAATCAATGGAAATTCAGTTTAGTGATTCACATCCAGAAGTAAAAACGAGAGACTTTAATTATTGAAAAAGAATTAATTGAGTAATCATATTTATAGCTTTATTTTCAATTACATTCATTATTATTGGTTTGTTCATTTAAATATTTCACAATTGAATAAAAATAGTATAATTTTATAGCAATGTAAGTTGCCCTAGCGTGAAAGTGGAAGGATTTTAATTAATCCGTCTGACCACGATAGATCAGAATAGAATAAAAATTAAGGAGCACAACTATGGCTAAAGAAATAGTTCGTATTGCTAAATTGGAATTTAATGCTGGTCAAGCTAAGCCTGGACCTGAATTAGCAGGATTAGGTATAGTAATGCCAGAATTTACAAGACAATTTAACGATGAAACAAAAGACAGAGGCAGTGAACCAGTCCCTGTAGAAATTACAATTTATAATGATAAATCATTTACATTTAAATTATTTTCATCCCCAGCTGCATATAAATTATTGCAAGCAGCAGGAATCAAAAAAGGAAGCGCAAATTCCAAAACCACTATTGTTGGAAAAATAACTAAAAAACAGTTAGAGGAAATAGCTGCATATAAATTAGTAGATTTCAATACAGACGATATTGAAAAAGGTATGAAAATTGTTGCGGGAACTGCAAAAAATATGGGAATTACTATTGAAGGTGTTGATGACATTGATCAAATAATGAAAGATGCTAAAAAAGCTGCTGTAGCAGAAGCTAAATCTCATATAGACCAACAAAAATTTGAAGCTGAAGCTGCGGCTGCAGTAGAAAATGCAAATGCTTCAGTTGAAGTTGAAGTTATAGGTAAAAAAGAAGATTCTGAAGGTAGTGTATAATGGCAAAACATATAAGTAAAAATATTAAAAAAACACTAGAACAGTTTGATCAAACAAAAGAGTATTCATTAACGGAAGCAATAGAAATAATCAAAAAAATATCTTATGTCAAATTTGACGCTTCAGTTGATCTAGCCTTTAACTTAAATCTCGATACTAGAAAAGCTGAACAACAATTAAGAGGTTCTATTTTACTACCTAATGGTACTGGTAAAAATATTAGAGTGTTGGTTGCATCTGATGATCCTAAAAATCAAGAATTATCTAAATCTGCAGGAGCAGATATAGTTGTTTCAAGTATTGAATTAGAAGAAATATTAAAAAAAGGTATTTTTGAATTTGATATTATGGTTGCAGAACCAAAAATGATGATTACACTAGGTAAGTATGGAAAAGTATTGGGTCCAAAAGGATTAATGCCAAACCCAAAAACTGGAACTGTTACTCCTGAACCTGCAAAAGCAGTAATTGAACTTAAAAAAGGTAAAGCTAATTATCGTGCGGATAAAGCAGGTATTGTTCATTCGTTAATTGGTAAAATTTCAATGGATACAAAGTCATTAGCTGAAAATTGTGAAACTGTTATTGCATTAATTAAAAAATTAAAGCCATCAACTATTAAAGGTGCTTATTTATTAAACTTAACTATTTCATCTACAATGGGTCCATCAATTAAGATTAAAAAAGATTAATAATCACAAGATAACATTAAAATCTCACAGTAATTAAAAATTATGGTGATACTAAAAGAAGTTGAAATGAATAAAAAAGACAATGAGTTTAAATTAAAAAATTATGTTAATTTTGAACCTAATATTGATAATAAAAATATTTCTAATAACAAATCAGAAAAAATAATTAAAAAAGTTAGTATTTTAAAGGTTCTAGTTTTCATTCTGAAAGTAACTTTTTTAGGATTTGGTGGAGGAAATGCAATTCTACCAATTATCAAAAAAGATGTTGTCGATTTAAACAAATGAATCACAGAGGATGAGTTTGACGACATTGTTATTATGACAAATTCCTTACCTGGCGCTTCAGTTGTGGAAACCATCAGCTACATAGCTATTTTATTATTAGGAAAGTGAAAAGGAATATTAGTAACTTTTTTTGGCTTAATTCCACATATACTTTTAATGTTGGGATTATTTCTAATTGGTTCCGAATATATTCCCATTCATTATATGTCAGTTTTGTTTGTCTGTGTAATTCCTGTCATTATTGCGATGCTTATTTCATTTGGAATCAAATACATAAAAAAAGCTAATAAAGATTTATCAATGCCAAAATTGTTGTTCTGATTTTGGACTACTTTCTTATTCTGTTTGTTTGTACCAGCACCATTTAATATTCCAGCAATAATTATTATTTTTGCATTTCTTTTCATTTTTTTGCTTGGCAAATGAAAAGATAGAAAGAAGAATAAATAATGGCATTATTAATCTCTTTGTTTGGGATTTTAATTATTTCACTTATTGTCTTCGGAGGCGGACAAGTTTTTATTCCCTTTTTCATTGGACTTTGAGATATATTGGCAAAATTTGGTGTACAAATTGATGAGAACACAGTCAATGCAATAATTACTATTTCTAATGCCACGCCGGGAGTCATATCCACTAAATTAGCATTTATAACTGGATATTTAGTTGCGAATGGCGAGTGGTGAGGATTTATAGCAATGTTTTTAACGTATTTTGTTTTTGTTATTGTGCCAATAATAACGATGTTTTTTGGAATGAAATTTATGAAAAAATTAAAACAAAATGAATACATGATTAATGTCCAAAAAGTACTTTTACCAATAGTCTCTGGCATCATGTTTTCGTTGGCAATTCAATTACTGATTTCCAGCATGCTACCATTTTTAACTTTTAATGCTATGGGAGACTATTTTAGTGATTCATCAAATATGAGTGATACATCGCAATTTTTCTCTGGTTGAAGATTTTGAGTTTTAATTGTTTGAGTTCCTGTAACAATTATAACCTCATTTGTTTTGTACACAAGAAACATAAATGTATTAATTATTATAATAATTAATACTGTTGTTGGTTTTCTTGTTTTTGAACCTTGATTATATGAAGTTCCTATTGCACCAATAAATGATTTTCTTGAGAATAGTAAATTAATTGTTTTTCAAATAAACTACATATAAAAAAGTATTATTATTAATGAATAGTTATTATAAGGAGAACAATATATGAATTTTAATAAAAAAATATTATTGGGAGGAGTTTCAATATCGATGTTTATTCCAGTAACATTTATTTTAGCTTCTTGTGAAACTGAAAAACCGAATTTGAACTTGGAATTTCAAATGATTTAAAAGAATATTATGGTAAAAAATTAGAAACAAAATTGAGTGAGGCAACTGATAAAAAAGAAGTTCAAAGATCATCAATTTTAATCACCACAGGTGGTGTTGCAGCAGGTGTAACTGATAAGTCATTTAATCAATCAGCATGAGGAGCTCTTCAACTATATCAACAGCAACTGAAAATTCCTGGGAAGATCAAAGTAACTTATAGAGAAACTTCAAATGATACCGAATTACCGGCAGCATATGATTATGCGTTAAGACAAAATTATAAAAACTGAGTTTTAACCGGTTTCCAACAAACAAAAATGTTTGAAAACTGACTAAAAGTTGGTGGCAATAAAGCTAAATTTATAACTTCCAAAAGTGTCATAATTGCTGTTGACTGAGATGGAAGTAGTTTTGTTCCTGAAGGACAATTTTTTGGATTTGGCTTTAAAACTAATGAATCATCTTGAATTGTTGGTCAAGCAGCTGCTGCATATTTGACACAGACTGGAAATAAATCACATCTTTCATCATTTGGTGGAGGAATATTTGATGGTATAACTGATTTCAACAACGGCTTTTTACAAGGTATGAGTGATTGAAACGAATCTAATCCATCTAAGAAAGTGAAGTTTTATTCAGGTAATGATCCATCAAATACAATTGATTTATCAACTGGATTTGTTGCAAATCCAGAATCAACAAGTAAAATTAATAACATATTAGGAACAAACGAAAATAAGCCTCAAATAATTTTGCCTGTTGCTGGTCAATTAACAACCTCAACACTAGATAGAATAAAAGATTCTAAGAGTAATCAAATGATTATTGGTGTTGATTCAAATCAAGCACTGGCATTTCCTCAAAATAAAACAACATTTTTCTCTTCTGTGGAAAAAAGAACAGCGGTCGCATTATATAAGGCGCTAACAATGTTGTCAGGAGTACCATTAGATTTTATCAGTGGTGCTATAAATGATAATGGATTTGAAATTGATTTTGTACCTCTAGTAAAAAATCAATATGTTAAATATGGGTTTGATAAAGATTTTGTAGGTTATTCACCTTCTACAATTTCTGGAGACGATGCATCATTAGTTAATAAATTACTAGAAGATGCACTAGCTCGTTTTAAATCTAAGAAACCTGTTTTCGAATTAATGACTGATAGTACAAAAAATCAAGATCTTTTAAATGGATTGATTGCAAAAATCAATAGTTAATTATAAGTTAAAATTAAAATATGGAAAGTAAAATAGCAGTAGAATTAGTTAATATAACCAGGGAATTTCCTGGAATTAAAGCCAACGACAATATTAATATTTCAATTAAAGAGGGTTCCATTCATGCTTTGGTAGGTGAAAACGGTGCTGGAAAATCAACATTAATGTCAATTTTGTTTGGTATTTATAAACCTACTTCAGGCATTATTAAAATTGACGGAAATCCAATAATTATTAAGGGTCCACACCAAGCAAACGATCTAGGAATAGGAATGGTTCATCAACATTTTAAATTAGTTGATAATTATACAAATTTTGAGAATATTATATTAGGAGCAGAATTTCAAAAATATAAATTATTAGATAATAAAACATCATTAATAAAAATAAAATTACTTCAGGAAAAATTTGGTTTAAAATTTGATTTAAATGAAAAAACAGTTAATGCTTCTGTTGTTACTCAACAAAAAATTGAAATCATCAAAATGCTATATCGTGATTCTAAAATATTAATCTTTGATGAACCGACAGCGGTTCTTGCTCCCAAAGAAATTGATGATTTTTTGAAAATAATACACTTCCTAAAAAAACATGGAAAAACGATTCTTTTTATTTCTCACAAATTATGAGAAGTATTAGAAGTTTCTGATGAGATTACAGTAATTAGACATGGCAAAGTAGTTAAACATTTTGAGTCCACCAAAAATATAACAGCAATAGAAATTGCCAATGCAATGGTTGGAGAAAATGTTGTGAATTTTAAAAATAAAAATCATACCTATTCTAATGATTGTATTTTAAAATTAGAAAATATCGTTGCAGGCAAATACTTGCAAGATTTGAATTTAAAAATTCATGCAGGTGAAATAATGGCAATAGCAGGTGTTGAGGGAAATGGTCAAGAAGATTTGGAGTATATTCTTTCAGGTATTATTCAACC
>JAGUQV010000106.1 GCA_030154525.1 Mycoplasmataceae bacterium
TATGTGTTAAATTATTATTTATTTTATAAATATAATCACCAACAACATTAATATATTTAGGGTCTTTAAAAAATTCTTCAATATTTATTGATGCTACTTCAATATCATCTTGAGAAGATAATTTATTTTTAGGGCCTCCTATGTATTCAATTTTAAAAGGAAGAACGTTTAAATCATCAATAGCATTAAGTAGCATATATTTATGTATTTCTTTACCAAACATATCAGAAGTAATTTGTAATTTATCATTTTCATTACCTTTGATTATTGGGGTTCCTGTAAATCCTATAAGTCTAGACTTAACAAAAGTTGTTCTAATGTTTTTGTGCTATCTCCAAATTGACTTCGATGACACTCATCAATAATAAAAACAATATTACTATTTACAAGTTCCTTATTATCTTTAATAAATTTATATTGGTTATTATCATTATGTTCTATTAATCTATTTAACTTATGAATAGTTGTTACAATTAATTTTGAATTTGAATTTTTTAATTGATGAGAAAGTTTTTTTGTATTTTCAGTTTCATCTAAATCATCTTCAGCAAACTTATTAAATTCATTTATAGTTTGAATGTTTAAATCTAATCTATCAACAAGAAAAATAACTTTTGATATATTTGGGTCTTTCCTTAATAATTCACAAAGCTTAAATGAAGTAAGTGTTTTACCTGAACCAGTTGCATGAAAAACATAAGCATTTAATTCTTTACTTCTTTGATCTAAATCAACTAATTTATTATTCAATTCATTTGTATTATTTATATGATCTAATATTTTTTCAACTGAATGATATTGATATGGCCTCAATATCTTTATTAATTTTGTTTCTTCAAGAACAATATATTTAGTAATTAATTTAAATAAGGTTTCTTTATTTAAAAATGAGTCAACAAATTCAAATAAATTATTTTTAGGATTATTTGATTCATCACTTCAAGGAAAAATAAATTCTTTTTTTACTTTTCTATTATTTGAAAAGTAACGAGTAGTTTCTTTATTTGAAACAACAAAAATTTGAATAAATTTATTAA
>JAGUQV010000057.1 GCA_030154525.1 Mycoplasmataceae bacterium
GTGTTTCTTAGAAGTATATTTCTTAGATAACAATTTAGAAGATGAAGCAAGTGGATCAACAGCTGGATAAATACCCTCTGCTGCTAATTGTCTACTCAAAATAATAGTTGAATCAAAATGGGCAAATGCTGCAACCGCTGCTGGATCTGTAAAATCATCTGCAGGAATATACATAGCTTGAATAGAAGTAATATCACCATCTAATGTTGAATTAATTCTTTCTTGCAATCTTCCCATTTCTGAAACTAAAGTAGGTTGGTAACCAACAGCTGAAGGAGTCTTCTCTAACAATGTTGAAATTTCTGAACCAGCTTGAACATAACGGAACACATTATCCATAAATAGTAAAACTGATTTTCCTAAATTATTTCTAAAATATTCAGCAACTTTAACACCTGTAAATCCAGCACGAAATCTTAAACCTGGAGATTCATTCATTTGTCCAAATATAAATGTTGTTTTGTCTAAAAATCCTAAATCTTTAGCTTCTTGTCATAATTCATGACCTTCACGAATACGTTCACCAATTCCTGTAAATACTGATAATCCATCATGATGCTTTATAAAAGTATTAATAAGTTCTTGAACAATAACAGTTTTACCAACACCAGCTCCACCAAGTAATCCTGTTTTTCCACCTTTTGGAAGTGGTAATAAAATATCAATAACTTTGATTCCTGTTTCAAGAATTTCTGTCTTAGGAATAAGATTATATCTTTGATTTTCCTTTTTCTCTGTAACTTGCATTGGTGTATATTGTTTTCCAAATAGTTTAAAATTAGGATTATCCAAAATACGACCAACTGGATCCACCACACGACCTAAAATTTGTTTACTAATTGGTAATGAATATGGTTGATTTTTTGATTCTAACTGTGTACCAATTGCCAAACCATCTTCTTTACCCAATACAAAAGCTGAAACTAATTTATCATTTTTAATATCTGATATTTCCAAGATACGCTTTTCTCCATTTGGTAATTTAACTTCAAAAATTGAATTAACAATCGGCTTTTCAGTTGCTTTAATTATTTGAATTTTATAAACTTGTGATTTAACTTCAACAATGATCCCTTTAATTACAACTGATTTGTTTTCCATAGGAAGAACAGGATTTGTAGGAATAAATTTTTCAATACTTTTTTCAGAAGCTAATGTTCTTCTAATGAACTTGATTTCTGTTTGAGCCAAAAGAATAGCTTTAATCATTTTTATCTTATTAACACGATTAATTTGTAGTACATTATGAATATCACAAATAATATTTAATTGAGAATCATTCATTAAAGCTAAATTTTCAGGTAAGTAAACTTTGTATTTTGAATCTTCAGATAGACGATCAAAAGACTTTTCAATTTCCATATTCATTTTATTTAAAGTTGAAGCTACTGAAACAGAATTTGAAACAGCTATCTTAGCTTTCTCTGCATTAAAATCAACAGAAGAAACTTTAATCGTTTGTGTTTTGGTAGTACTCTTAGGTGCTGGTTTAGCTGTTGATAAGAATTTTGATTGATTTTCAAATACTGCATTTATAACAAAATCATTATTTTTAGCATCAAATGCCATTATTTTCTCAACAATTTTTTTCTTGCTAATTTTCCCTGGAGTTGCAATTTTACCCAACTTCGCAGCTTTTTTTAGATTTTCAGAAGAAAGTTTAATTAAAAACTCTTCTTTTTCTTGTTTAGTATTAAATTTCATATGCTATCCCCTTTTCATATCCTCTTCTTTCATAAGACAATAATACTCTTCCATCATTTCTGATGTCTTTGAATGCCTTAATGAATTCTGGATTATTACGTAATCATTTATTTTCTGATAAAATGTGGTATTTAAGAAGTGGTAAAATAATATGTTTTAAATACAATTGAACAACATCATCAGTAATTGCTTTTTTATTAATTAATTGTGCCATTTTGATACCAATAATATCTTTTGATAAAAATACTTTTAAAATACTTTTCACTAAATTAATTTCATTTAGTGATTCAAAACTATAGAAAGATAAGAACCCATTTCTCAATAACAAAAATAATATTACAGAAGTATTATAATCAATAACTTCATATTCTTCTTGATCAATTATTAATTCAAAAGCTCTACCTTTAAGGTTTCTGTCTTTATCTTCTGCAGATAAATTTGAATTAAATGAAGAAAGTTTTTTTTGTCCTTCATACTCAGAAACTAAACGTTTTAATCCTGCAGTAGCTTTAACCATGGCGTTAGTTTGAACTGCTGAACCTAAACGAGAAACTGAATAAGTAATTTCTAGAGCTGGTCTTCTACCTTCATTAAAAACTGTAGTAGAAGTATAAATTTGACCATCAGTTATTGAAATTAAGTTTGTTGGAATATAACCTGAAATATCTCCACCTAATGTTTGAACAATCGGAATAATTGTGATTGACCCTGAACCAAATTCTTCAGTAAATTTACCACATCTTTCAAGTAATCTTGAGTGAGTAAAGAATATATCTCCAGGAAAGGCTTCACGACCAGGAGCAACACCTGTAATAAGAGACAATTCACGATATGCATCAGCATGATTAGATAAATCATCTAAAACCAATAATGTATCTTCACCTTGTTCTTGGAAATATTCTGCAATTGAAGCTCCAATATAAGGTGCAAGATATTTAGCAGCAGCAGTATCATCTGAAGCAGCAACAACAATAATTGTTTGTTCCATAACCCCTTTTGATTTAAGAACATTGAAAATTTCAATAACTTCCTCACGCTTTTTACCAACAGCTACATAAACATTTTTAACATTTGTACCTACTTGTGCAAGCATAGCTGTAACCACAAGACCTGTTTTACCAGTTCCTCTATCACCAACAATTAATTCTTTTTGCCCTTTACCAATTGGCAAAAGACCATCAATTGCTGAAGTACCTGTAAATAATGGTTCATTTAGAAGTTTTCTTGCATAAATAGGTTTCGCTTCTTCAAAAATACCTCTTGAAGAAAGTTTCTTAACTTCCTTAACAGGAGTTCCTTTAACCATAGAAGAACCATCAATATCAATTATAGAACCTCAAAAATTGTTAAAAATTTCTATTTCATATTGAACACCTGTTGCTGTAGCTTTTCCACCAACTTGTAATGGAAAATGTGATTCAATTTTCAGTAAAGCCACAAACGCTTTTGTGCTTGTTGCTTTAAGAACTATCCCACTTACTTCTTTAGTAAATTTTACTTCTTCAAGAAATTGATAAGAGTGCTCTCCTTCAACTGTAATAATATTATCTCTAATAGCTATTATTTTTAATTCTGTTTGTTTTGTCATAAATACCCCTTTTTATTTCCTTATCTCTCATGCTACTATTGACTTCAATAACACTTTCTTAGATACTTTCACCACATCATTTTGATGTTGTAAAAGTTTAAACACATTATTATTTTTTGAATAATTTTCTGCTGAAAAGTAATTCGATAATTGATTATATGCTTTCAATGATGGTTGATTCTTAGTTATTTCTAGAATATCTTCTAATTCTTCTAAGTTTACAGTTTTTAAATTTGAAAAGTTTTTATAAACTTCAACTAACATTCTATCTGGAATTATATCAAATTTACCATTCAACATAACTAAATCTCCTAAATTATTTGAAACTCTAATAACTTCTTGAGCCATAATAAATTTTGTTTGTGGATCTTTTGAATCATCACCATCTTTGTAATATTTTACAACTAGAGCTGCAACATCATAAATTGTTATAATATCTGACATACTTTTATTTGTTTTTTGATTAAAAGATGTATTCAAAACTAACTCAAGTGGTTTGTAATCAACAGTTAAGATTGTTATATTGAATATAATATCTTCTTCAGCATAGATTGAATTCAATAACTCAGGATCAATCGCAGTAGTTAATGTTAATTTTCTATTGTTATCACTCATTATGTCACCGTTCCTTTAAATTTAACTAACTGGAACTCTTCCTCTTCTTCTCTCAATTTGAAAGCTGAAAATAATAATAAAGATTGCATTGTTGATTCTTCTTTTCTAACCCTATTATAAAACATTTTCAATTCTTGTTGTTGATCAGATAATTTATGTTTTTTTTCTTCAAGCAACTGTAGTTCCAAATTAAAATGCTCAACATTACTAATAACTTTTATTTCGTGAATAATTTGTTTTATTATAGTTTTAGCAAATTGTTCGTGAAAAAAGAAAATATCTGGATTTCATTGAGCTTTTCCAATGTTAATACTAGAAACTATTTTTTTATAATTAAGAAGTGAAGAATTATCAGGATCTAAACTTAAATCATCAGATTCTAAACTTTGTTCTTCTATGGTTGGTGTCACATAATTTTCAAAAGGCAGAAGTTGTTTTTGAATAATTGGATCACTGTGTGAATTAGATGCTTGAGTAATCATTATTACTGCTTTGTTAAATAAATTATTTTTAACCCCTATTTCAATTAATGCACTCATTTTTTCTGAAAGCTCTTCAGTATTTTCATAAGATGAATAATCAAAATGCTCAATAACATTTAATTCTAATTTTTGACAAATAACATTAACGTGACTTCCAAAAGTAACAATATAATCATCTTTAGTAACTTTATTAGAAAGTGTTTCTTCCATTTTTGCAAGCATATTTTTTGAATATATATCTATTTTTTGAGGATCAACTACAAAATAAATACAAGAATTTTTCTTAATCTTTTGTGCTTGAACATTATCTCTTTCAAAAAAAGTCATTCCTCTCTTAAGAAATCAACGCTCCTCAATTGTATTTAATAAATTTAAATTTGAATTCTTTAAATTTTGGATATTCTTAAGTTTCTTTGTTTCTTTATTTAATAATTGTAATACACGTATTTTAGATATATCAATAAAATTTAGGAAAAAAGTTAAATTATCTGCTTTATTTTTAATTTCTTTTTCTTTCATAAAATACCATTTCCTTTCTATTTAAAATTATTTTGTTTTATTTGTGTTTTTTTTGATTACTTGCTAATGAAAGAACCAGGTTATTAAAACTTACTGCTGCTTTTTCTTCAACAAATAATGAAGTTATTCCACTAATACCTCTAACTAATAATGTTCCTTCAAAAAATTCTACTTCATGACCATTACTTAAGGCATTATCTAATAATTTAATAAATGCATCAATGATTAAATAGTTATTACCCTCATTTTTAACTAATGAATTTCATTCAATTATACCAATTGGAGGTAATAATTTAGGATTTGCAATTGCAACAGGAATTATTTTAGATTTATCAAAACGAATAACATCTATGATTAATACAGGATTTAGAACAACTGGATATCCTAAGATTATTTTCTTTAATACTGCTTGTAAGAAATTAGATAGTGTTTTTTCTATTTCATCAACATGAATAATAACACCGTCATATATATAAATATGTGTTTGCAAAACAAGGTCTTTAATTGAAAATTTTGTGTTTCTTTGTGAAATTTCATTATAGTTTCATACTGATTTATTTAAAACTAAATTATAACTTTCATATGAATCAATTGAAGATAATGGCTTTGCATTCAAATCATTGAAGTGCTCATCTAGAGCATTTATTTTTTCTATTCTTCTTTTTGAATCCTCTTCAATTAAATCTTTTTCAGTTCTTACAGCTGTGAAAGCTATCTCTTTAGTTTGTGAAATAATATCTTCATATGATAATGTTCCTGCAAATTTTTTTCCCTCTTGAACAGATTTTGGTTCAAAGTTAACAGGTTTTCCTAAATTGCTTTGAACATTTTCTCTTGAGTTTGTGTTTTTGTCTTCCATAAAATTTCCTTTTTTTAAATTTTCAAAAATTGCTTAAATAAATAAATAATTTTTTTATATTATAACATACATTAATAAAATTACAATATTTCTTTTAAAAAATTAAGTGTAAAGTTTTATGAATCCTATTGACTATATTATTAAACATTATATGATAAAAATTACCATTTTTAGGTATTTTAAATGACAATTTGTTTTATTTTACAAAATAGCTTATTGAAAAAATGAATTAACCAATATTTGTTTTGTGACTGTTTTATCTGTTTCAAAAGAAGAGTTGCCAACTTTCACTTTAATTTCAAAAGATAGTGTGTCTAAATTTACAGAACTAATATTAGTAATAGAAAAGGTTACTGGTTTGTTCATATCACTTGAATATTGATGATAAAAAAGCGGAGGTAAAAATATTCCTCCAGGAGTTGATGAATTAATTTCAATAATTTCATCTGCATTTTTACCAATTATCAAAGATATTTTTTTAATTGTTGGTTTGAAAACATAACTGCCCTTTGAAATTTCACTTGTGATTCTCTCGGCTTCTCTATCATTTTCTCTTTTATGTGTTGTTATGTTATTTTCAGTTGGATATTTAAACACTTTATCTTTTTCATAGTAGTAATAATATTTGTCAAATGAAATAGAATATTCTTTATTTGCATAAGCAATTAAGTCTCTTGTAAAAACACGGTCTATTTCAGGTGACACTCTAATTTTGTAAATACCTTTTTTAGGATTTAATTCATCAAAATCAGCTGAATCAATATTAAATCTATATCAATTTTCATTATCAGATGTTAGAGCAGGAGCTTTAATTAAACTCTTTGATGTATATGCATCTATTGCTGATTCGTTTGTTGCTTTTGGTTCAACTATAACTGGTCTATTTCTAATTAAAGATTTTTCAGAATAAAAATCAATATTAAAAGCAATGCTTTTAGTGAAAACATCGCTTCTAACAGCTCTAAATTCTATTGATTCATAAATATATTTAAAAGCTTTTTTATTTGATTCAGGATTACCTGCAGAAGGTAAATCGTGATCTTCCTCAATTATTGTTGTTTCTTCTATTCCTATAGTGAAATTTTTAGTCATTTTTAAATAATTATTTGAATTTAATAAGCCTGCATTAACAACAACTTCAAAAATAATATGACCTTTTTCATCAAATGACACAATATTTTTTTGTGTGAAATCTCAAGTATAAAAAATCTCATATTGAGCTGTTCCCTCTGCTACGATTTGTTTTTCTGGTAATATAAAAATATCTGCAAGCTGTGAATTATTTGAAGCAACATCCAATAAATGGATCTTTGTAGAATCAAATGAAGTATTAGAACTTAATGAGACTTTTTTCTCAACTTCTAATTTTAAAAGTTCTTTTATTTTTGTATCCCTAGTTGAACTATTGCATGACACAGAAAATGCAAGTGGAACAAAAGATGCTACAAACATTGTAGACAAAATTATTTTTTTATTAAGTTTTCACATAAATTCTCCGGTTTATAGTTTATAAAATTATATCATTATTTTATAATATGTAAAATGATTACCTTATTAATCTTGCAAAATAAATCAATAAATTCACAAAGTCAATAAATAATCTAATTCCGAATATAAGACCTATTCTAACAAGTTCTTCATTAGAATTTCCTGATGATTCAATTTCAGTTGCAGTTCTTTGTATTCATCAAATATCAAAACCTATCCATAATGAAAAAATTATGATTCCAAATAAGGAATACCATTTTTCTGCTCTTGGACCACCAAAAAATAAAAGTAATATTGAAAATATAATTAATCCTATTGTTGCAAAAAATAGAAAGGGGGCTATTTTAGAAAAGTCGAATATTTGAAATCAACCCAAAAAACCCATAACAATAAAAATTGAGGACGGTGCCAAAAATAATAAAAACAAATTCTTTATACCGTTATTATTATCAACTCCAAACCCAAAATAATAAAGTGTTGTTGATAAAAATAAACCTTCCACTAAAATAAAAACAATATACATTAGTATTAACATTTTTAAACTTAATCTTTGAGCAAAAAAAGAAAGACCTAGTATTAATGCCATATTTACTATCAACAATATAATTCAAAATTCGTTTGCTATTCTAATAAAAATATTGCTAATTTCAGGGACTGATAAAACCAAGTAAGACATCAAAAAAATAATCATTACACCTAAACCCATCCACATAAGAGAGTATGAAATTAATTTATTTTTAACAGAATTTTTAGATGCGGAAGTCTTAAAAGTTGATTTTATTTTTTCAAGCATTTTAAAAATCTCCTTTTATTTTATCGAAACCATATTCTGATATATCATATTTCAAATCAAACATATTAATGTTGACCGCTTCTAACCCGGTATGTATTGATAAAACAGGGGGTAATGGTAGCTCAATAATTGGATTTTCAGTTCCTGTTGCTACTGAAATTTCTTTAATTAATAATTCTTTTTCTTTATTATTAGAATGGCAAAATAACAAGGTTAATTTTTTTGTTTCTTGATCTAAATTGTTATAAATTTCCTTTGTTATTTTTAAAAGAGTTTTATTGAATATTCTTCCTTTATCAAGTTTCTCTAATTTTCCATTTTTCAAACTAATTACTGGTACAATTTTTAGAAGTTTAGCAATTTTTGCTACTGAAGGAGATAATCTTCCTCCCTTAACTAAATTGTCTGTAAATTTTGGAACAAGAAACAAATTATCTTCATCTCTTGGAATTTTATTTTCAATTATATTAATGCCTTCTTCAATAGTAAATTCCTTATTTCTAATTCCAATCTCAAATTCAACCAACTCTTTCACAATTGAAAAAGAAATATTAACTGAATTTATTGCATGTACATTATCATATTTTTTAGAGGTCATTAAAATATTTTTGTATTGTGCAGATAATTCTTTTGAAATTGAATAAATCAAAACAAATGTATCCGGTTTAGCAATTTTGTCTAACAACTCTTCCACATGAAATGGAGTAGAACATGAAGTAGAGACAGTTGACTCCTTCTTCATGATATCAAAAAAATTCTTTGAAGTAATTTCAATGCCATCTTCATATTCTTTATTGTCAATAGTAATAAATAAAGGTAAAAAAAATCAACCTCTTGCTTCTGCTTCTTTTTTAGTTAATCCACATGATGAATCAACAACAATAACTAATTTCATAATTTAATATTATATAATAAAAATTATAGTTTTTCCAAATAATCTTTGTTGAAAACTGCAATAAATGGAACATTTCTCATTTTCTCTTTAACATCTAATCCGAAACCTACTAAAAATTTGTCAGGAACAATAAATCCTGAAATATCTGCCTGAATATCAGTTTTTCTATTAACTGGTTTATCAAGTAAAGTAATTATTCTTAACGACTTTGGACCTCTCAAAATTAAATTTTCATAAATTTTTTTAAGTGATTTCCCGCTATCAATAATATCTTCGACTATAAGAACATCTTTATCTTTAATATCAATCACTAAATCCATTATTATTTTTATGTTACCGGTATTTTCAACTTCTCCTCTATATGAAGAAACAGTCATAAAATCCAAAGTGTGTTCTGTTTTTATACTCTTAATTAATTGAGCTAAAAATGGAATTGAACCCTTAAGTAAACCAACTAAAATAAGATCCTTTGATGTTGTATACATCTCATCTACTCAAGTGGAAAGTTCAATGATTCTTTTTTCAATTTGATCTTGTGTGAATAATATTTCTGTAAATCTTTCATCATTAATAGTCTTGCTCATAATTATACTCTAGATTAAAATATTAACAACTGTCACATCATATTTTTTTGGAGCTTCAACTGTAACAGTATCACCTTTTGATGATCCCATTAATGCAATTGCCAAAGGTGATTGATTACTTATTTTATTTTCAAACGGGTCTGTTTCATATGTTGTAACAATTGTAAAATTTTCAGTTGTTTCAGATTTACCAATTTTAATTTCAACAGTTGTGCCAATTGAAACTAATGAATTTGATGATTGTTTTTTTAAGATATCAGAATTCTCTAAAAGATCTTCTAACTCTCTAATACGATCTTCAATAACACCCTGTTTTTCTCTAGCAGAATCAAATTCTGCATTTTCAGATAAATCACCTTGATTTCTTGCATCTTTAATTTCTTGTATAACTTCAACTCTATCTTTTGAAATTAATCTTTTTAGTTCGCTTTTTAGTTCATTTATTTTTTCTCTAGTAAGTAATGTTTTTTGGGACAGCATAATTTCTCCTTTTTATTTTACAATTAAAATAAAACCTTTATATCATTTAAGAATATCATATTTTAAATTTGTTTTCATTATTTTTTTAACTATTTCTTTTTTTCAAACTTTATTTTTAGTTACATTTGCAATTAAAAACATTCCATTCTTCCTCAAGTTTTTTATGTGTTTTTCATATATCGGTAAATAGTTTTCTCTTGAAGATAATAATAATATTACATCATATTGAATCTCAGTGTTTATTTCATCAATAACCCTTAAGTCATGTTTATAATTTGACTTTGAAATAATGTCATCATATTCTGTTTTATTAAATTCATCAAATAAAATATCAATTGTTGTATGTGTTTTATTGGAAATTGTAATCAATTCATATGGAGTTTTATGTCCTAACATCAATATTTTTTCAAATTTGTTCTTAATTATTGTATTTATAGAAAATTCCACTATCTCATCATCTAATGGATTATCCACGATATCTCTTAAGAGATAGATAGGTTCTCCAAAATCTTCTCGTCCAACAACTTGTAAATGTCCATCAATAACTGAATCCTGTGAAATTATGTCAAGAGTTTCTTTCTTAATTCCCATTCTTATCTTGTGAACTTTGAAAAGTATAATAGCAAATATTATTAATGCAATTACCACAACTAAAACTGCTGAGTAAATAAGAATATCTCTAACTAATTTTGTTATTTCCATTTATTGTTCTTCATCATTCATAAATTCATTAAATATTTTTTCAACTATTTCTCATTCATCATTTTCGAGATTAATCAAAGAATCATCCTCGCCAATTTTTGCCGGATATACTATATCATCAATTGCATATAAAATAAAAACATCCCCATTTTCTTCAAAAGTAAAAACTACTTCCGCTTCCACTTGTGAATTATCATCCAAAGTTATCGTTACAAATTTTGATTTTTCTAGTTCTTTTTTATGTTCATCCATATTTTCAAATCCCAATGCTTTTTAATATTTATTTATATTATGATACCACAATTATTGTGTGTCTTAAAATTAACAAAAAAACTATAAAATTAATTATAGTTGTAAAATTATTTGATTTTTTATAAATTATTTTTTTGTTGTTTTTTTAGATTTTTTATCAATATCTTTATCTTTTTGTACTTTTGAATCTGTATCTGAATTTTTAACTTTATCACCAAATTCATTAAAATCAGGATCAATGTCTAATTCTTGAGTTTTAGATTTTTTATTTGATTTTTCTTGAGCAGATTGATTTGCAAATGATTCAACAATTTTCTCGATTTGTTCAATTTTGATTTTTAATTCTTCAATGTTTTTGTCTTTAATTAATTTTTTAATTGATTCTACTTCTTTTTCAGTTTGCTCTTTAGCAGCAGCTTCCATAGTATCTTTTTGTTCATCAAGTGATTTCTCTAATTGATTTACCAAACCTTCAGCCTTAATAATTGTTGTTTGTTCATCTTTTTTCTTTAAATCTGATTCTTTATTTTTCTCAGCATCATCAATCATTTTTTGAACTTCTGCTTCAGATAAACTAGAAGAGTTAGTAATTGTAATTGTTTGCTCTTTACCTGTTGTTTGATCTTTAGCAGTAACTTTAGTAATTCCATTAGCATCTATTGAAAATGAAACTTCAATTTTAGGAACACCTCTTGGAGCTGGATCAATTCCAGAAAGATTAAATTGTCCAAGATTTTTATTATCTCTTGCAAATTGTCTTTCTCCTTGTACTACTGAAATTGTAACTTCTTCTTGATTATTAACTGCTGTAGAAAATACTTGTGATTTAGTTACTGGGATTGTTGTGTTTCTCTTAATTAAAGGAGTTGCAATTCCTCCTTCAGTTTCAATACTCAATGATAATGGAGTAACATCCAATAATAAAATATCATGAATATCTCCCGCTAATACACCACCTTGAATTGCCGCACCGATTGCAACAACTTCATCAGGATTAATTGAATTATTTGATTTTTTACCTGTAGTAAGTTCAACCATTTTTTGAACAGCAGGGATTCTTGTAGAACCTCCTACTAATAAAACTTCATCTAAGTCAGAAGCAGACAACTTTGCCTCTTTCAATGCATCAGTAATAGGTTTTCTAGTTCTATCAACAAGCGAAGCAGTCATTTTTTCAAAATCACTTCTTTTCAATTCTAGTTCAACATTTAAAGGTCCTTTTTTAGTTATTGCCAAAAATGGTAACATAATTTGAGCAACAATAGCTCCAGATAATTGAATCTTAGCTTTTTCAGCTTCTTCTTTTAGTCTTGACATTGCCATTTTATCTGTCATAATATCAAAGTCATGTTTTGTTTTAATTTCTTCAACCATTCATTTAACTATTACATTATCTCAGTCATCTCCACCTAAGTGATTATCACCACTAGTAGAAAGAACTTCAAATGTTCCACCTGATAACTCAAGAACTGAAACATCAAATGTTCCCCCTCCTAAATCATAAACCAGAACTTTTAAATCCTTATCTTTCTTATCAAGACCAAATGATAGTGCAGCTGCAGTAGGTTCATTAATAATTCTCAAGACTTCTAAACCAGCAATTTTACCTGCTGTTTTTGTAGCTTCACGTTCTGCATTGTCGAAATAAGCAGGAACAGTTATAACTGCTTTAGTTATTTTTGAACCAACTTTTTTTTCTGCGAATTCTTTTAAATACGAAAGAATCATTGCTGAAATTTCTTCAGGTTTGTATTCTTTTCCATTTGCTTTAACTTTTTTGTCAGTACCCATCAATCTTTTGATTGAAGCAATTGCATCAGGGTTTGTTTCTAATTGTCTTTTAGCTATTTCACCTATAATGATTTCACCATTTTTAAAAGCAACAACAGAGGGAGTTGTTCTTTTTCCATTAGGATTTTCAAGGACTTTTGGTGTTCCATCTTCAATAATTGCTACTACTGAGTTTGTTGTACCTAAATCTATTCCTATAATTTTTTCTTTTGCCATAATTTACTTCCTTTATTTTACGTTTGTAATTATAATACTACCATAAAATTAGCAGTCTTACTAAAATATTGCTAATTTTTATTTTTTTGAAACTATTACGTTTGCAGGAATAATAACACGATCTTTTAATTTGTAACCTCTATTAATTAATTCAATTATTTTATCTTGTTCCAATTCATTAGATTTTACTAATTCAATAATATTATGTAGCTCAGGATTAAATTCATCACCTATTTTGGGAGCAATAACAGTAACTCCAAATTGATCTAATACTTGAAATATTTGACCTACTAATAATTCAAATCCCTTCACATAACCTACAATTTCAGGATTATCAGACTTATTAACACCAAATTCAACGGCCATATATAAATTATTTAATGGGCTCAATATTTTTTCAAATAAGCTTTGAAATTGAAAGTTCTTAATATCTTCTTTTTCCTTCTCAAATCTGTTTTTATATGATGTTTTAAAATCACTAATTTGTTTTTCAGCATTTTCTGATATATCAATTATTTTTTTATTCAAATTTTCTTCAATTAAATTTAAATCAATTATTTTTCGTTCAAGAGACATGACTTTTAATTCCAATTCAATATTATTTGCGGAATTTACAGGAACTTTTTTGTTTTTATCTTCTCTATTTTTTTTACCAAACATTTTAGGTTTTAATTCTGTTGTCTTGTGAATGTTTTCATTAAAAAGATTCTCTTTGATAATTTCTTCATTAATAGGTTGCTCATTTAAATCAATTTTGTGAGATTTATTTAATTCATTTTTATCAATCTGAGATTGATTCATTTTCAAGTCTTGGTCTTTTGTGTTGTTAAAGGTTTTTTCTTCATCAGATATTTTAGTTTGATCTTCATCTTCATCAGATATTTTAGAATGAATTGTACTTGTGTTTTGAAATGCTTCATTTGGTTTCTTGATATTTTCAGTAGGTGATATAATTTTTTCATCCTTAAATGTGTGAATTGTACTTGTGTTTTGAAATGCTTCATTTGGTTTCTTGGTATTTTCAAGTTCTGATTTGTTTGCATTTGTTAATTGACTAGCATCTATTGAATTATTTACCTGTGTTACATCAAAATCTCTATAATTTAATATAGTTAAATCAAAATCCACAGTCTCGAAAGATGAAATATTTTTGTTATCAATTATTTTAAAATCAAATGTGTGGTTAGTCTGTGTGTAGTCTAACCCAATAATCGCGTTAGAAAGACCTTTAAAAATTGTGTCTTGTCCTACAATCATTTTTACAGGCCCACCCGAAGTTATTCAATCGCCTGTTTTATCATAGATGTGGTATTTTAGTGTTATTAATCCATTTTGTTTTATTGTTTTCATATTATTCATATTAATATTTTACATTAATTTAAAATTTAAAATTATTCTTTTAAAAATTTTTCAATAATATTCAAAATATTCTTCGCCTTTGAATAATCCATTCTATGTGTTCCGATGATAGACATCTCCTTTGATGAATTTCCAATTGTTATTTTTTTTGATATCAACGAAGTGTTGTCAACTCCAATATCAATTTTTAAATTTTCGCCTTCTATACTTCTTTCTTGTATGGAATCCCAAATTGATTCATTTTCAATTCTATTGATTAATTTGGATAAATCTTTCCTACTAATGTCTTCAGATTCTATAATAAATGATTTGCCATAAATCTTTCTATTGTTATTAAGAACAAAATAAAAAATATCATTAACAAATGTAACAACTAGCTCTTCAGCATTTTTTATTTGCGTTTTAAAAATAGGAGTCAATTCAATAACACGTTCACTTAATTCACTGATTGGAAAATCAACCAATCTTTCTTGCATAAATCTTACGGCAATACTTAGATTTTTTGTATTTATATTTTTGTTTAAATTTATATTTTTGTTCTCGACTCTCCCGGTTGAAGTTATTAAAACAACCACGGCTTGACTTGGGCTAACTTCTGTCAATGTTATTGACTTTAATAATTCACTATAATCAGTATTAGAAGTAATAAATGTCAACTGAGAAAAATTGGCAATAGCTTTTGATGCTTCTTCAATAGTCTCATCAATAGAGACTCTTCTTTTTGAAAAAATATCCTTTAATTTTGACATAAGTTCATCATCAGATGTAGTTGTTAATTCATTTGCATAATATTTAATTCCTTTGATTGAAGGAACTCTTCCACTTGATGTATGGTGTTTTTCAATGAAACCTTCTTTTTCCAACAAAGCCATAATATTCCTAATTGTCGCTGAAGAAACAGCTAAATTATTTTGTTTAATTAAATTCTCACTACCAACCGGAAGTCCATACTTAATAAATGATTCTACAATCATTTTCAAACAATCATCTTTTTTAATATTATTTCTCATATATAAACAAATTATACACTTTGTTAAGATATATTTATATTAGATAACTGTCTCCTAATAGATAATTTTTAAAGTTCTAAAAAATTATCTATTTCAAATAAATTATATATTTTGGGTGCTGTAAACACTATTGTTTTAGATTTTGCAAAAACATTTAAGGCATTATTTACACATCTTAGTTGGTTCTCACTCAATGAATATTCTGGAAAGTCTAAAAGAACAATAAATGTATCAAAATAAAGTGCGCGTGCTATTGAGAGCATTTGTTGCTCACTATCTGAAATTTGTAAACCTTGTGAATTAATAATTTTATCAATCTTATTTTTTCTAGTTGCAAGCTCTTCTATTTCCAAAACTTTTATAATATTATTGTATCTTTCTTTATTTTGAAAAATTGAATTTAATTCTAGTGAAGAAGAAAATAATTTAGGAGAAAATGCCAAATATGCAATATTATTTCTTAAATAATTAATATCATAATCATTAATATTAATTCCATCAATTAATATCTCACCTGAATCAACATCATAGTATCTCATTAATAACTTAAAAATAGTTGTTTTACCTTTTTCACAATCCCCATATAACAAAGTTTTTTTATTTCTATCTATTTTAAAATTCATGTTTTTTAGTACATTTATATTTTCGCTAGCTGTTTTGTATGAAAAAGAAACATTTCTAAATTCAATGTCTCCCTTAAATGATGTTTCAATTATTCCATTATTTTCTTCAACATTTCAATTATGAAACTCATTTATCCTAACGATAGTTGCATTTAATTTTATTGTGTCCATTATTGTTAAAGCGGTCAATTGAATTGGAGTTGTTAAA
>JAGUQV010000018.1 GCA_030154525.1 Mycoplasmataceae bacterium
CGATATATTGGTTGCTGGTTTTCCATGTCAATCATTTTCAATTGGTGGGAAAAAAGAGGGGTTTAAAGATATATTGAGGGGTACTCAATTTTTTAATATTTTATTAATTTTAGATGCTTTCAAACCAAAATATTTACTATTAGAAAATGTTAAAGGACTTTTAAAGCATGATGATGGAAGAACGATAAAGATTATTAAGAGAGAATTATTAAAAAGAGGATATGAATTACCTGAAAATCCTACAATTATTTCACCAACACACCTTGGTATTCCACAAAGGAGAGAAAGAATTTTTTTGACATCTATTTTAAATGAAAAAACCAAAGAAATACCTATTCCTGAAACACCGGAACAATTTAAAAAAATATTAGTGAAAAATAATGAAATCAAGGATTATGTAGTTGATGAAAAGTTAGCTTATATACTTAGTTCATGAAATTCCTTATTAGAAAAACTAAATGATCAAAAGATTCCTATTTTATGATTGGATTACATAAAAACAAATGAAATAGATTATATGTGGCAACCGTGAAAAATGAAATATATTACAAATATGAGAGAATTTTATAAAAATAATAAAATTGTTTTTGATAATTGAATAAATGAATATAATCCATTTGATTGAACAAACAAAAAATACAGAAAATTGGAATGAATTTCGGGAGATTTAGATAAAACTCTCAAAAATAAAATAATTACATTAAGAGAGTCAGGAATTAGAGTTTCCAAACCCTTGATTTTCCCAACTTTAGTTGCAATGGTCGAAACACCAATAATATACGATGATAATGTTAAGAATTTTAGATGAATCACTGTTAAAGAGATGGGAAACTTGCAATCTTTCCCTAAAAAATTTAAACCTCATCCAAATAAACAAAAAGCTTATAAAATGTTTGGTAACTCGGTCAATGTTGAAGTTGTAAAATATGTGGCAGAAAGATTGTTGAAATAATGAAATTTATTGATTTATATGCGGGTATTGGAGGCTTTAGGTTTGCTTTAGAAGAATTAGGACA
>JAGUQV010000064.1 GCA_030154525.1 Mycoplasmataceae bacterium
AGTTGTTGGATCATTGATTGTCAATGTAATCTTATCTGCTGTCAAATTTACTGTGATCAAATTTTGAGAAATGTGAGATATCCCAACTCCTGTAAAGACATCTTTATTTAATGCATCAACAAATATTTTGATCGCGTCCATGACATCAGGAGTTTCTTTTCACTTATTATATTCTAATATTAATGTTGTGTATTGTTGAAGGGTAAAACCTTCCTTCAAACTTACTGGTAATATAACTTTTTCCAAGCTTATTTGTGACTCTATTGAAGTAACTTTATTTTCAAATTCATAGCCATCTATTGCCATCAATGTAATCTTATCTGCTACATTTGTAACAACCTTCAAGAGTTTGAAGTTATCAATATTAATACCTATAAACAAAGTTTTTAATGATGATATTTTTTCATCATCGGTTTGAGTTTCATAAGCGTTTCTGATATTATTTATAGTTGTTTTTGAAACACTAATGGGCTTAATTCCTTCGATAACTTTCAACATTATTGAATCTATTGAAGTAACTTTATTTTCAAATTCATATCCTTTTAAAGTTTTAAGGGTTATTACATTTTTGGTTGATGTAATAACTTCAAATTGATCAAAGTTATCAATTTTAATATTTTCAAACAAAATGTTTAAAGATGCTATTTTATCCTCTTTAGATTTTTCTTCATAAGTGGTTCAAATCTCATTTATAATTGATCCCATGGTAGGTTTTGCTTTAATACCTGTGATAATTATTATGGGTTCCGCTGAGTCACCACATGATACTGCTATCAATGGAAATACTGTTAATGGTGTAACCATCAATATTCCTAATCTCATATTTTTTTTATTCATTTTATTTTCCTTTAATGTTAATTTTATAGTTGGTATATATACCTTTTTACCTTATTTTGATTTAAATTTTTAAATAAGTTAAATTAATTTTAACATAATATCAAATATTAATTAGATAAATTTTGATTAAAATATTGTGCTTTTCTGAATTATTATAAAAATAGAATAGACCAAAAATATGAGACACTCCTTTCTCTAAATGCACAGATTTATGTCCCGGTTGAATATATTTTGCAAAGGAACAATCTAAAAGATTAAGATCTTTAGAAAGAGAATGATTAAATAGTTGGTTAAAATCATATGCAACAATTAATATGGAAATTATCAATATTATAGAAATCTGAACAATTTACAATATTGATAATTTAACATCTTAAGATTTTTTTTTCCTATATTTAAAAAAGGAAAATAAATAGTTTATATATTATAACTATGTTCTTATATATTGAAAAATATATAAATTTTAAAATAAATAGAAATATATCATAATATTTTTATTCCCACCAAATTGACTAATAGAGCAATATAAATATGAGATAATCATTGATTATTTTAATCAGCTCCTTTACCATTTCAACTTAGTTAAGTTTCGGAAAAATTAATAATGAGGGTTTATCCCGCAACCACAATGCAAACAATGAATCGCGTTGTTTTTTTATTTTAAATTTTCACAATAAAAATTAATTACATGAATAAAATATTATAATATAAATTATGAACTCACTAATTATTAATGAATTAAATAGAATTGTTAATACTTTTACTTGAGAAGGATTAAAGTTTGTTGTTACAAAATCCCCGAATCCAGAGTTTGGTGATTTTTCCTCTAATGTAGCTTTAGTTTCAACAAAGTTTAGTAAATGTAGTCCAATGGAAACTGCAAACATGATTATCAAAAAATTTAATAAGGAAAAAACTCTTGTTGAGAAAATTGAATTAGTTTCCCCAGGATTTATTAATTTTTATTTGGTTGATGAGTATTACACTAGTATTGTTAAACAAGTGATAAAAAGTGATGTGAATTATGGAAAAGATAAATCAGACCTTCATTATAATTTAGAGTTTGTATCTGCTAATCCCACAGGATTTTTACACGTAGCACATGCAAGAGGTGCCGCCCTAGGAGATTCATTGGCGAATACTCTCAACCATACAGGAGTTAAAGTTACTCGAGAATATTACATTAATGATGCCGGATCTCAGATAAATATGCTTGCATATGCTTGTTATGTGAGATATCAACAATCATGAGGTGTTGAGATTGATTTACCTGAAGAAAGTTATCATGGTCAGGACATAACATGATGTGCTCAACAAATTAGAAATGAAATAAATGATAAGTGATTGGATAAAGGTTATTCTACTATTGAGGAAGAAGTGAAAGATATATCAGTTAAGATTATGTTGGCCAAAATTAAAGATGATATGAAGTTAATGAATGTAGAGTTTGAAATATTTTTTTCTGAAAAAAGTTTATATGCTGGAACGATTATTCCAGATAAATTAAAAACTATAAATGGTGTTATTATAAGGGATGGAGCAACGTGATTGAATACCACAAACTATGGAGACGACAAGGACAGAGTTTTAATTAAACAAGATGGTTCATATACATATTTTTTACCAGATATTATTTATCACAATATAAAAATAAGTAGAGATAAGAATATTTCAAAATTAATTAATATTTGGGGTGCTGATCATTCAGGTTATATTAAAAGGATGGAGATAGCCATGGAGCTCATGGGCCATCCTAATCAGTTGGAAATCATTGTTCTTCAATTAGTAAAATTGTTAAGAAATGGTGAAGAATTAAAAATGTCTAAAAGAAAAGGAACATCTTTATATCTTTCAGAATTAGTGAATCAAGTCGGAATTGATACTACACGTTTTTTTTTAGTTAATCGTTCTCAAAATTCACAGATAGATTTTGATTTAGATCTTGCAAGCTTAAAAACTAACGATAATCCAGTTTTTATTGTTCAATATTCTTATGCACGAACTCAACAATTAATGAACAAATCGGAAGTAAAGGATTTAAATAAATTTGAAAAAGTTGAATCTAGTGAGAAAGAATTAATAGGAATGTTAGAAAATTTTCCAAATCTTTTAAAACAAATATCTGAAAACAATAAAGTGCATTTATTACCTAGATATTTGATAGCATTAGCAAAAGAATTTAATTCATTTTATTCAAATTGCAAAATTATTGGTAATATTAGAGAGAGAGATTTATTGACTTTAGTTAAGGCTTGCGGTATAGTAATAAAATTAGGGTTAAGTTTATTAGGAGTTTCCTCTCCAGAAAGAATGTAATATGAATACAACAATATTAAACACAATTGATGAATTATTTAATGAAAAGGCAAATGAAGATAGAGATTTTTCTTTTGATGAAATTTTTGCTAAAGTAGAGTCAGTTCTTAGTGAAAAATGACTTAAAAATAATCCAAAATTTTTATCAAAGGAATTAATTTCCAAAAATAAAACTGGAGAAACATACAAACTGTTAACAATTGATGGCAGATTTATAAGACATGAAGATGGAACATGATCTAAAAGAAAGTTTAATGAAGCTATATAAAATATTATTGACAAGATATTTATTGAGACAGAGACTGATTATGCTATTGGTCTCTTTTTTGGTTTGCTCAATAACTAATATTGTAGTAGTATGAGCAAGTCAAAATGATAGAACAACAGTAATGAGTATTATATTTTTAATTATTAATATAACAATATGATTTTTCCCAATATATTTAATTGTTTTAACTATTATAAACTACCTAAATTTCAAGAAAGAATTTTCAACAATTCAAAATGAAAAAGAGCTATATGACAAAATGAACAATAAATTAATTAGAGAATTGGTTGTTAAAAATGGAATTAAAATCAGTATCTTTACAGATAAAAAAACAGATTTTGAAAAATTTAAGCAAGTCATTAATCACGAGATTAAATTTCAAAGACAAAAAATAGAATTATTGAATAGTAATTAATTATAATTAAATTATGATATATAAAATTGAACAATCACAAGTTCCAAAACTTGTTTCAAATCTCATCCCAAATTTAGATAAATATAATTTATTGCTCTTGAATGGCGAAATGGGTGTGGGGAAAACATTTTTAGTAAAGGAAATAGCAAAACAATTAGGTGAAAAAAACACGGTAACTTCCCCTTCATTTAATATAATGAATACATATGATAAATTTATTCATATAGATGCTTATAATTTAAAAGGTGGTTTGGAAAGCTATTATGATTTTTTTGAAGACAAACTTGTCATCATTGAATGATCAAATAATATTAATTATGATTTTAAAAATTGCATTAAAATCACCATCAAGTATTTAGATGAATCTACTAGAGAATATGAAATAAAAGAGGTAATTTAATGTTTGTTTTTTTAGACACCACACAATCAGAATTTGTTGCTTGTTTATTTGATGAAAATTATCAAGTAATCAAACAGATTATCAAGAAAACAAAATATAAAGTTGAAGAAATAACCAACTTTTTTAACATTTTACTAATTGAGCATAAATTGGACATTAGTAAAATTAATTTATTCTATATTAATATTGGCCCGGGTTCATTTACTGGTTCACGTATTTCTCTTATCTATGTTAGAACTATTGCTCAAATAACTGGTGCCAAAGTGTGAATAACAAATTCTTTCAAACTACTTGAAAATAATACTAATTCAAATTTATTTATTTTTTCAAATAAAAACCATTCTTTCAAGATTGAATTGAAAAATATTGATGTTCTTAGTAAAACAGAGCTGGTGGTAAAATCAGATAATGAGTCATCAATCAATTATGATAATTTATTAAAAAACTTTAATTCAAATTTACATTTATTTTCTGAGAAAGATTTAATGGATATTAAACCTGAGTATGGTTCAATGCCACAAATAGGGAACATAAAGTAATGATATTTTTAGGTATTGAATCAAGCCACGATGATACATCAATAGGCATTGTAGAAAATGGTATGATATTAATTAATTTAAAAATAAGTCAAGTTGATATTCATGCAAAGTATGGTGGTACTATTCCTGAATTGGCTTCGCGTGAGCATGTTAATAATTTTGCAATTTTGCTAATGGAACTGAAAGAAAAATTTGATTTGAGTACTATTGATTATATTTCATATACTCAAGAACCAGGACTAATTG
>JAGUQV010000035.1 GCA_030154525.1 Mycoplasmataceae bacterium
AGCTAATGCTTCAAAATCAAAACAAGCCACCTCAAGAAAAAAATCTTTGGAGAAAATTACTCTCGATGAAATAATACCATCAACTCGAAAATATCCCTTTATCAGATTTGAAGTTGATAAATCGCCAGGAAAACAGATTTTAGAAATTGAAAATTTAACATATAAGGACTCATCAGGGCAAATACTTTTTGATAACTTGTCTTTTAATTTGAAAAATAATGACAAGTTGGTTATTATTGGAGAAGATGATATTGCAAAAACAAAATTTCTTGAAATCCTTGTTGGAAAAGAGAAAAATTATACTGGTGAAGTAAAATGGGGAGCAACAATAAAACATGACTATTTTCCGAGTGATAATAGCGAATATTTCAATAATGAATATATTATGTTAGATTGATTGAGGGAATGACCTTTAAAAAATCAACAAGACATCAATAAAGATGTAAGTGATCAAAGGATGCGCTCTTTTCTTGGAAAAATGCTATTTAGTGGAGAGAGTGTTTTTAAAAATGTTAAGAATACATCAGGTGGGGAAAAAGCTCGATTGATGTTTTCTAAAATGATGTTAACTGAATCTAATTTTTTAATCTTAGACCAACCACTAAATCACTTGGATACAGAATCAATTGATGCAGTAATAGAATCGTTCAATAAATATGAATCTTCCATGATTTTTACCACATATAACAAGGCACTAATTAAAGAAGCGAATGTTATTTTAGAAATTAAAAATAATGTTTCTTATATCTTTAGAGGTTCTCTTGAAGAGTATGAGAAAAAAATGGGATACTAATTTTAAAAAATACAATAAAAAATAATTAATCTTGCTATCATAACTCAAAATACTACTAAAAATAATAAGTTGATAATTAAGAATAACAAGAGAACAATTGTTCTCCTTTACTTTAGGTTATGGGACGGCCTAAAAAAGGAGTGTTTTCATGTCAAAACAACTAAAACCAAATAGATAATTTTATTGATTTATATGAAGAAGATTATTTCGAATGAAGAATAGAATCTCGAGGGGAAAATTAACAAAAAGCAGAATTACAATTTTTACAACAAAAATGAAAAAATATAACTATAATTTTTCAATGGACGAATTAAAAATAAAAACTAGAATATTTACTAATGTGAGAAAAAATATAGTTTAATCAAAAAGAAGAAAAATTGATTCTACTCATTTACCTAAAGAAGATATTGATGAAATGCTTTAACATTATTATAAGATTTTGGAACGAGATAAAAATAAAAAAGATATTAATAAAAAACAATAAAATAATTAAAAAATCAATTAAATCAATCTTTCTTCTAGAAAATAGGTAGATATGTATCTAAATTAGAGATAAATTGCACTATAAGATTTCAAAGTAGAAAAGTTAAGAGATAAAAAATAATCAAAATATTGTACAAAGAGATTATGATAATGAGACATTATCTAAAAGAATAATAGCAACAGATGTCACATATATTCCGGCTCCAAATGATGTAAAGCAAAATCATATATTCTTATCAGCTTCAATTGATCATAAAACAAAGGAAACTATCGGATGAAATTTAAGCTTAAGAAATGACATCAAGAATTTATTGAACTCTATAGAATAGATTGATTACTCAAAGGTAATAATTATCCATTCCGATCACGGAGTTCAACACTCTTCATCTTCACTTAAAGAAAAACACTTTATAATAATTGGACACAATCAATATCAAAAATTGGGAATTCAATTGATAATAGAGAAATTAAACATTGATTTGGAATATTAAAAGCAGAATTCATTTATCGAATTAATTCTACTAAACTAACTTTTAATCAAATTAAAAAAATATCGAGAATTATATAAAGTATTATAATTATGAAATAATTCAAAAAAAATTATTATGAATGTAACCTTCAGATTATTCAAATAATGTGACATTAAGGTAAATTAGAA
>JAGUQV010000100.1 GCA_030154525.1 Mycoplasmataceae bacterium
ATTAAGCACACAACAAGTTTCACTTTATTATTATAACTTAAAATCTAAGAATTAAAATTCTTCAGCACTTTATTTCAGTTATTATGAAAAGCTTCTAAGGATAGGTTTTCTTTTGCAAACTCAAAAGATTTATGTACTAACTTTTTATAATCATTATCACTGATTGTTTTTATTACATCAAGAATTTTGTCAATATCCTTTTTTCTAGACTTAACTAAAAAAGAAAAATTTTGTGTTAAAAATTTGGCGGACGCAAAACTATTTGAAATTAAAATTGGAACACCACATGATAAACTTTCCACCAAGACAAATGGGAATCCTTCATATTTAGATAGCAAAACAAACCACTTGTATTTTTGAAAAACAGCAGATATATCACCAGGTTTAACAATACCTTTGTATTTAATATTTTTGTCTTCTTTAATTAGATTTATTTTACCACCTCCATAAAAATCAACTTTATTTTTATCACCAATTATTTTTTGAATAAAATTGACATTTTTTTGTCTATTGTCAATTCTACCGATATATAAAAACTTATCATTTCTACTGAGTTTATTTTTCTGAAAATCATTAATTTCAGCAACCGTATATTTCGCGAGTGGTATTATAAAAGTTTTCCCTTTTTTAATCTTTAACTGATCAAGATCACTTTTTGAAAAAACGACATGGTTTTGAAAATTTTTAAATGGATTTTTAATCTTAAATAATCACATCCCAAAATAAATTATTGGAGCTAAGAATTTGCCTGCAATGTAGTGTTGCTTAAAAAAATTACTAGAAAAATGTTGGACAAAAATTCATTTTTCTGACTTATAAATATTGTTTGATCAAGGAGCGTTGTTTATTTGATTTATAATCAAGTCATAATCTTTGGAAATATTTTCAATTTTTTTAGTTAATTTTCTTAAATCAAGTAATTTCCTAAATTTAATATCTCTTCGATGTAATTGTTTAATGAAGTATTTTTCATCTTCCAAAACCATAAGACTATCCAAGTCAAAAGAAAATTCTGAGACTTCGTGACCTTCTTTATAAAAGTAATCCATCAACAATCTTGTGTATGTCTCTATTCCACCTAATCTATTGTGCATATGTTCTGTTAATATTAAAATTTTCATTAATTATTTCTTTCTGATTACAAATAATCAAATATTATTTACTATAACTATTAGTTTGACCTAGTAGTTTGATTTAATTTTATCAAATTTTTCAGAAATGAATAAAAATTATTTTTTAACTAAACCTTGATTTCGTCAGTAAAATATTGGTTTCTTATTTGCGAGTAATTCATCTGGATACTTGGAACTTAATTTTTGTAAATATGAAGAAGAATAATATGGAATATTGCCGCCTCTAATAGCTATTACTGATTTTTCATCAAAAATTATTATTAAATCTTTTAATTCCAACTCAATAAAATCCTTATCTTTCATAATCCTTGGAGACAAACTAAAGTTAATGTCTCTTATTTTCATTAAATTGTTGAAATGATTAAAATCAGGATCACCATTAAAACTTAAAATTGCTTCTTCAAAATCTAGATTGTTTTTTAAAATTAATTCTTCTAATGATCTGAAAGGTATAGAAACTCAACCTTTTCTAGATAAAGTAAAAATAGATGGGACTAATCAATATTTATTATCAATATAGTTAATCTTTATTTTTTTGCTCTGAATTTTTATCTGCATTTTTTTCTTGTCCATAATAGGAATTTTTTCCATGCTTCCTATTATAATGACAATCTTTCAAACTTTGACTAATTTCTTTGGTGTTCTGATTTATAGAAAGTGTATATGCTGCCATTTTAGCGATTTCCTCTAATGTTAAGGCGATATCCACGGCATCTTCTGGAGATTTTGATGATCAAGTGAAAGGTCCATGATTTTTAACTAAGCATCCTGGAGTTGAAGTGTATTTTAAATTTTCTTTTTTGAATTTTTCAATAATTACCAAACCTGTATTATGTTCATAATTATTATTAATTTCTTGGTCATTCAATTCCCGAGCACATGGTATTGAACCATAAAAATTATCAGCATGAGTAGTTCCTAAACAAGGTATATTTTTTCCACTTTGAGCTCATGCAACTCCATAAGGTGAATGTGTATGAACAATACCTTGAATTGTATCTGAAGTTTTATACAATAATGTGTGAGTTGGCAAATCACTAGAGGGTTTTAATTTTGAATCAACAACATTATTATCAAGATCTGCTACTACCATATCACTATATTTCATTTCCTCATAACTAACTCCACTTGGCTTAATAATTACATATTTACGATCTTTAGTAATTCCTGAAACATTACCTCAAGTATGAATTGCTAGTTTATATTTATATAATTTAATATTTGCTGCATAAACTCTTTTCTTTAAGACATCTATTTCAATTTCATTAAACATTATTTAACTCTCTTTCATTGATCTAAGTAAAAACTTTTTGCCTTACTCAGTTCTAAAATATTTTCTTCAGATGTTTCGGAAGTATTATTTTCACTTCACATTTCAATCAAAATTGGTCCTATATATTTTATATTAGAAATAATTGTTAACAATCTAGGAAAATCAACAGTCCCTTGTCCGAAAGGAACGCACTTAAAAATTCCAGGTTTGGTATCCTTAAAATGTAATCCAACAATATGATTTTTTCCAATTTCAAATTCTTCTTCTAATGAATCTGTTCATTGAGAAATATTTCCCAAGTCAGGATATATTTTAAGTAATGGGCTATTAATTTGATTAACGTATTTCATTGCTTTTGAGATTGTTCCCATAAATGGAGTGTCCATTATTTCAAATGCTAAAATAATATTATATTTTTTTGCTTCTTGTACAGATCAAATAATTCCTTGTACAAAATTTTCCACTGTTTCGTTGTCGCTTTCTTCATAATATACATCATAACCTGCGAGTTGAATAACAGTAACTCCAAGAGTCTTTGCAAACTCTAACGCTTTAGTCATAATTTCTCGAGCCTTATTCCGCACAACCATATCATGTGAACCGAAAGGGAAACGGCGGTGCGCACTTAAACAAATAGAGTTAATTTCCACATTATGCGATTTTAATAGATCTTTTAATTCTTCTATTTTTTCTTTTTTTCAATCCAATCTTTGAAGTCTTGAATCACTTTCATCAATACTCAATTCAATAAATTTAAACCCGGCTTTTGCAGTAATAATTATTTTATCTTCTCAAGAAAATTTATTATTTATTGCTTTTTCATAAATTCCTAGTTTATTTGTACTATCAATATTTTGCGATTTCATCTTTGAATTCCTTAGCAGCTAATTCTGGATTAGGAGCATCTCTAAGAGCGCGACCACCAATAAATATTTCAATAGGTAATCCCTTGAAAAAAGCAATGTCTTTAACAGTTATACCGCCAGTTAAAGTTATTTTAAAGCCAATTTTAATCAATCTTTTGATGCTATCAATATCATTTTGACTTCAATTAACACCGGCTGCTTGTGAGTCTCTTGAGCGATGCCATACAGCATGAGTTGCTCCGACATCCTTTCATTCTTGAGCTTGATCTCATGTAAAATGAGAAGTCAATTCAATTTGAACTTCTTTATTTTTATATTTTTTTGATTCTTCAACAATTGATTTTACAGTAGGCGTTTCAGCCGCACAAATTGCTGTTGTTAAATCAGCTCCTTCATCAAAGAACATCTTTGCAAAAATATTTCCTGCATCTGCAATTTTTCCGTCAGCACAAATTATTTTTGTGGGGAATGCTTTTTTAAGAGCACTAATTGATTTTTTACCTTCGGAGGCAATTAAGATTGTTCCTACTTCTAAAATATCAATATATTTTTCAACTGCTTTAGCGCTCTTAATTGCATCTTCAATCGTTAAATTATCCAATGCAATTTGTAGTAATGGTTTTTTCATTTTTTTCCTTTTATTTTATATTTAATTTATTCAATGTATTTATTAAGATCAATTTTCGATAATATTTCATAAATATCTTCTGGTTTTTTTGCATCAATTATTTTTCTAACATTTTTTTCATCTTCGAAAATTGCGACTATTTGCGGAAGACCTTTTGACATATGGAAGTCACTATCAGCAGGAGCTAAAGTAATTAGAATACTAATAGGACGTTCGTCATTATCAAAGTAAATTGGTTTCTCTAATGTTGTTAAGCTAAACGAATTTCTTAAAACATAATCTCCAGGCGAAGCATGAGGCATCGCTACTTGATCAGCAATTATATAATATGGTCCGAATTTAATTGTTGATTCAATTATTGCGGCCAAATAATCTTGTGTAATGGCTTTAGATTCCAACAATGGTTTGCATGATTCTAAAACTGCTTCTTTCCAATTAATAACGCCTTTTATTTTTGTTCTGACAGAATTTTCAAATTTTAATGATTCTATTAAATTCATAACTTAACTATATAACTGTTTCCAAAGCAGTTTTAATCTCTTTCTCATCCATCAAATTTATCACTCCGACTATCTTGGCTTTCTGATTTGAATTAAATTCGCTAGCTAAATGTTTTGAGCAAATGATAATATCTGCAGTGGCACTTAGACCTTTTGCTTGTCCGAGAGATAAAGCTTCAACACTTGCTTCAATTCCTAATTCCTTACAAATTTTTTCAACTTTTAACTTAATGATCATGCTGGTTCCCATTCCGTTACCGCATGCTGCTACTATTTTTAACATAATATGCCTTTCTTAATCTAAAATAGTTTTAAACTATTTTACAATTTCTTTTTTTGTTATTTTTAATCCTAACATTTTTTGTAATAATGTTTGATTAGATCTTTTTGATGTATCTGTTATTTGAGCAATTAAAATCATTGCAACAATTGCCACCGGGAAGGCGATTCAACCTCCAATTGCAGAAGAACCTGTTAATAACAACAGTGTTCCTAAGAATAAAGTAAAGTCGATCATTCCCATATATCCTGTTTCATATGGTGATTCTGGTTTAACAAGTCCTAAATCACCAGTTGATGCAGAATTATTAATTAATGATAGAGAAAAGGAAATTATAATTATTTCAAAAAATCCTAGTATTGCTGGGACTATCAATGAAGCTTTTCATCCACCATAAGCATTTGCATATACCCCCATTGTTCCTGAGTTAAAAAATAGAGTAATAAATAATGGAATTGCAATAACAACTGATACACCTGCTGATGAAATACCTACTATGATTCCTAATGCAATAAATTGTGCAATAGTTCCAGAAACGAAACCATATGTTACACTATTTGGAGAAAAACCATATGATGCAGCAGCATCTACTGCTACAACTGCTCCTGGAATTATCTTTTCAGAAATTCCTTGGAATGATTGTTGCAATTCAGTAACAAACATTCTTACTCCTGTAATTATAGCTAAAACACTGGCAACTAATTTTAATGATCCTAAAAATCAATTAGTTAATCAGAATGCTCCAGGCGCTACATTTCATGATGCGAACGGGCTATCCTTAGCACTTGGGTCAAAACCTGCAGGAGTAGCATATTGTAAAATCATTATCAATATGAAAAATAAAAATAGAATAATAGCTGTTTGAGTAAAAATATTATCTTCAAATATTTTAAATTTTTTTGAGAGTTTTCTATTTTCAGCGGAATCTTTTTCATTACCAAAAAATCTTGAAATTTTTGATACCAATCCAATTCCTAACATTTGTTGATGACCAATCGCAAATCCTGCATTATCAGTAACTTTCTCAGTTGGTTTAATAGTAACATTAGAACCAACTGATCAATATGTTCCCAAGAATAGACCACTTAATAAAAATGTTCCTACTTGTTCTCCTGCTTGTGGATTTCCATCAATTAATGGTATTTTTCTAAATAATATAAAGTAAATAATTGAAGTAATTATAGCTGATTGTTGGATCATTACATGCCCAGTAATCATAATTGAGTGACAATTTGTTCATCTTTTTAATAGAACCATCAAAATATTAATTGCGAAGCCAATTACAAAGGCATAACTAACTCATCCAACAAAACTATTTGCACCAATCGCGGTTTCAAGAAAATTTTGTGAAGATGTTAATCCAAAATATGGGTCCAAAGGAACTACAGAAATATTTCCCCCTCCAACATTTTTCAACCCATCGAATATTGGTTTCGCAAGTCCAACAAGTGCAC
>JAGUQV010000127.1 GCA_030154525.1 Mycoplasmataceae bacterium
GCTAAAAATTATTTTTTACTTGAATCAAATTATACTGGATACGTGGTTTTTGCACCAGAAATTGAGAGGTTTGAATTAGATAAATTTCAAAAAATATTTATATATCATCATAGAAATGATTATATTGATGTTTATTATGGATTCAAAGAATTTAAGGAAAGATTATTCTTTGAAGATCTATTATCTATTCAAGGAATAGGACCTAAAACAGGAATTGCAATTTTAAATGAGGGATGGAAGAATGCTCTTCAGTTGATTTCTACTGGAGATTGAGAAAAATTATCAAAGATGCCACACTTGGGGCAAAGATCTGCAAAACAATTAGTTTTTGAATTTCAATCAAAATATAATACAATTCTTTCAAAGAAATCTTTAAACAAAAATCAAATTGAATTAGAAGATACTTTAAAGATTTTAGGTTTTAATAAAAAACAAATATCTTTAGCGTTAGAGAGTATTAATGAAACTTTAAATATTGAAGAAATGGTTGAGAATGCAATAAAAATAATTTCAAATGAACAACACACCAAAATCACTTAGGCCAAGGAATTTTAAGAATTTTATAGGTCAAAAAAAATTAGTTCAAACAATTAAAGTAATCATTAAAAGTTCTCAAGAGCAGAAAAAATATCCTGATCATATTTTATTCTATGGACCACCAGGATTAGGAAAAACAACATTAGCTGAACTTATATCAATTTATTCGAAAAGAAAGATCATTTTTGTACAAGGTTCTCTATTACTATTTAAACCTGATATTCTAGCAGTTTTTTCAAATATTTCAGAAGGAGACATAATTTTTATAGATGAAATACATAGTATTAACAAAAATCTTGAAGAATTAATGTATTCTGCACTTGAAGATAGTGTTATTGACATTTCTATCGGCCCTGAAGGGGATAAAAAAATAGTAAGAATGAAAATACAACCATTCACATTAATTGGAGCAACAACAAATATTTCAAAAATAAGTCAACCAATAAAAGATCGTTTTGGTTTGTTGTCAAAATTTGAAAAATATTCTTTGAGTGAACTCTCACAAATAATTAAAAATTCTGCTTTATTATTAAAATGCGATATAAATGATTTTCAGGCGGAGAAAATTGCAACATATGCCAATGGAACCCCTAGAATTGGTAATCGATTATTGAGTAGGATAATTGACTTCTCTTATTTTTATAATAATGGCATCATTACTGATAAAATAATAAACAAAACCTTTGATTATTTATCGCTGTATAAACTTGGGCTTAATGCACTTCATATTGATTATCTAAAAACGTTGGCAGAAGTTTTTGAATCAAAGTATGCATCAATTGACGCAATTGCAAGTATTTTAAATGAGAGTAAAGATGTTATCATAAATGATATTGAATCATTTTTATTGCCATTAAAATTAATTTCCAAGACATCAAGAGGAAGAAGTTTGACAATGGAAGGGCAAAAATATTTGCTAACTTACAATATCAATCCCCCTAAAATCAATTAATTTTTTAACTTTTTAGTATAATTTAAAATATGTTTAACAAGTTTAAGAAAATTTTTAAGTTATCAAATTGAAAAAGGTGAACCATTTCTTCCATTTCTCTATGTTCAATGTTGCTTGCTATAACATTTGGTTCAATATATTCTGTAAACAATAAACCAGATATTAATTATAAATCAGGAGCAGAAGTTGTTTTGAAGGTTACTGGATCTGAAGAAGATAAAGAAATATTAAAAAGGCAAATTGAGCAAAGGTTGATTCTTTCTTTAGAAGCAAATTCAGCATATTCAGTCACTACAAATTCAAATGATTATTTTACTATAACAGGAACCAATATTGATACCGACAAAGAAATGGAAGAGTTTAAAAATTTTATCTTTAACAAGGATAAAATCACTGTTACAACACTTGGAGTAGATAGCAATTATAATTATGAAGAACTTAAAGGCATTTCTTTTAAAGATGCTCAAATGTCCAATGGAAATATCAGTTTAATTATTGATAAATCAATTTCATATGATGCAGATGTGTTGATTTGAAAAAATTTAGACTCATTAATTAATTTAGCTCGATCAGAATATAATGATGAGTGAACATCAAGTTCAGTTGGTCAAGACCCATATAAATTTTTATTTATTGATGGTAGAACAGAGGATACTGAAGAAGGAATCAAGGCTATTTTAAAAACTACAAACAATGGTGGTTTTGAAGCAGTTGATTATTTAATTTCAAAAAATGCAGGTACTGAACTAGCTGAAAAATCACTTTCACTTAATTTTTCATTTGCTAAAAATATTACTTTAAAACAGAAGGAAAAAATCTTTTATAATTTAGATTTTTCAGTTTCTCCATATAATTTAAATTTACAAACTTATAATTTTATTAAGCCAAAACTTGGATCAAATGCTTACCAATTTCTAATAATATCTGGAGCTGTTGCTTTTTCATTTATCTCAATATTTTTAATTGTAAATTATGGATTGCTTGGTGCATTGTCTACTATTTGTGCTGCTTTCTTGGTTTTCTTGGGATTATTAATGATAACTGTTTTTAGAGGTGAATATTCTCCTGAATCAATTGCTGCAATTATGGTTGCTGTTGGAATAGGTTTAGATTTCAATATAGTTTTTTTTGAAAGAATGAAAAAAGAATTGAGAATTGGAAATAGTTTGCAAAAGTCTTTAAAGAAGGCTGACAAACTTACCTTCCAGTCCTCATTAACTAAAGCATTTGCGTTGATCATTACATCAATAACTATTTATGTTATAGGTTCATTATATCTAGGTACTTTTTCATCGCTCATACTTATTTTATCTATATTGATGGTGCTAATAATGTTCATTTTAATAAGAATATTGGCAAATTTAATAATAGGAACAAAATTATTTGATGATAAATTAAAGTGATTAGGAGTCTATAAGAAAATAGAAAAAAAAGAATTTAATGCAAAAAAAATAAATGATTTGACTGAAAAAACAGAAGAATTAATGGTGATA
>JAGUQV010000108.1 GCA_030154525.1 Mycoplasmataceae bacterium
CCTTTTGACAACTCAATTTTAGAGTAATAATTATCTAATTGACTTGAATCATTATCAATTGCTACTTTAGCTTCTGAAGCAGTTTTATTTTTGATCAAACTTTCTTTGTCTTTAAATTTTCTTGTCTCAAGTTCTAAAGGTGAAGATGGCTCTTCAGTATTGCTAGAATTACATGAAATAAGAGCTAGCAATGGAGACACAACAAATGGCAAGATGCCAACATACAAAAACTTTTTACCCATGAACAACCTACTTATAACTTATTTTACCACAATTTAAATTAATCTTAATTGGATAGAAATGTACTTTACTTAATTCATTCAATATAATTTCCAAACCAATATTGTTTGTTTTTTTTATTTTTGTCAATATAATCTTAATACTATTAATGTTTGAAAAACGGAGATAATATGGAAAAAATATATCCATACAATAAGGAAAATTTCCAAAATTCATCAATTGGTATTTTAAACACATAAAAATAATAAATATAAATTTTGAGTCATGAACATTATTTTATTCAAGTAAAAGCAGTAAATATTTTTCAAATAAAAATGAGAATAAATTGCTTAGAATATCTGATCATTGGTGCAATCATATTAAGCAAATTGGTGAGTGTGTGATTTGTTGATAAACCAATTTTGCCAAAAGAATGAGAATGCGGAATAATAAGGTTTAAAGATCTTAAAGTAGTTAAGAAAAATTGAAAACCAACTTATCAAATGATGAATATTAAAAAGCAATCTATTAAGAAAATAAGAGATAAAATTAAGAGTGATGATGATAAAAGAACCAAGGGAGAAGAGATAAAAAAGCTAGAAAAGAGAATTGATAAAAGCGAAGAGCAATATAATCAATTTTCAGAATTAGCTTTTGATGACTGAATTAACTTAAAAGAAGAATCTGAGAATATAAAAATCCTGAAAGATAAATTATCAAAAATCAAGTTAGAATTGAATGACATAAACTAATCTTCTAGCACACTTAGATTAAGTTTATTTATAATCAATGATGATATATGAAAATTGATAGAACTTCTTTTGGCTAAATAATCTAATCTACCCAGAATAACATCTATTTACTCTGCAAATCCATATATTGAAATAAATATATTAATTGGTTCATTAACAATGCTTCCACTTAAATCTTTATACGCACTTAGTGAAAAATTATAATTCACTCTTGTCGGGAATTTGTTTGAATAAACAAATGTATACTTTAAAGGTTGAAGCAACCACTCTCTTTTTCCATCAATCATATTAATATAATTTTCGATGGGAAATTCATAACCAATGTTTGAGGCTTTTCATTTTGATAGATCACCTATTTTAACTAATTTAGTTTTACTTTTAGTATTTGTTCCATCATATTCAGTATTTTCATCAAAACTATTGCTATTACTGCAAGAAACAAGAGTAAAAGTTATTGGGACAAAAACAATTCCTAATGATAGTATTTTAAATTTGCTATTTCTCATGTGTTTATTATATATTCAATTTTCTTGATATACAGAAAAAACAAATGATTTACTTCAGCAAATAATGAACATCATATAAAATTACTCAAAATTAACACTTTTCTCAAATTTATTTTTTTACTTGATTTTCGCTGTTTTTTGACATATATAAATGAGAGTAATCAATCTTCACAAAAAAAGGATGAAAATGGGAACAAAAATAAAAGGCATCACTAAAATTAAAAATGCCTGAAAAGACCATGATATTGTAATTAATCAAGTAGAATTAAAAAATGGAGATATCTCTGGAACTTTTGAAGGGAAATTAAATAATATGGAAAAATCTAAAAAAATTACA
>JAGUQV010000096.1 GCA_030154525.1 Mycoplasmataceae bacterium
ATTGTGTATATGTTTTAATTTTTGAATCAATTATTGATTTTGAAATTCAAACATCAAAATTAGCAACTTTTAGTCCTGTTTTCTTATAATTATTTTTATAAAAATTCTTAAGTCTGGTCAATATCTCAATTTCATCATTATTTTTATTCAAAGATAATTTATCGAAATATCCCAAATTTGCTTTTATATTTGTATTCATATATTAAGTTTATCACTTTATTTACTAAAATATATAAAAAAGTAAATAGTGTGTTTTCTTTACAATATGCACCCATAAGATATAACGATTAAAATCACAAAAAAATAATCCAATCAACCGTAGGTGTAAAAGAATTAATTTGTGTTATAAAGTTTTAAACAACTTTTGCTTTTGAATTTCAATAAATAATGAAACCAATAACTGGTGGAGTAAAAGCAAATAAGATATATCATAGTTTGCTTTTAAGATTAAGCATTTTAATTAACAAATAAACTACTCCCCCAATTAAAAGTCCAAAAATAAATGAACATAATAAACCAACTATTGTTATCTTGTGATTTGTTAATTGTTTTTTTGCCATAATCCGTCCTTTGTGTTTTATAATTGCTAATCAATATTACCATTAATATAGGATTATTCATGGTAAATAATAATTTAAAATTATAAATTACGCTAATTCAGCTTCAGAAAAATAAATTGATAACTCATATAATGCTCTTTCAACTGAATCACTTGTATGAACGATATTATTTAATATATCATTTGAATAATCACCACGAATGGTTCCTGGGTTCGCTTTAGTGGGGTCTGTTGATCCTGCTAAAGTTCTAATAATTGCTACTGCATCATTACCCCTTAAAGCAATCGCAACAACTGGACCAGATGTAATATTTTCAATTAAAGAATTATAAAAAGATTTTCCTTGATGGACATCATAGTGATTTTCTGCTTGCTCATTACTAACATTAAGATATTTAATTGAAATAATATTAATTCCTTTTTCCTCTATTTTTGTAATTACCTTACCAATCAAATGTCTCTTAACTGCATTTGGTTTAATCATTAAAAACGTTTTTTCCATGTAATATATTGACTCCTAATTTATTTTATGATTATAACATTTATCTAATTCTGATTTTGAAAACGCTTAAAAATAGTTTTAAAAAGATTTTTTTGCAGATGTTCTAATAATTGAAAAATTTTATTAGTCTTAAATGTTATAATTATTTAAGTGAGAGATATTATTGTTGTAATTCCTGCAGGGGGATCTGGAGAAAGATTTAATGATACTGAATTCATTAATCTCAAACCTTTTATAAATTTACTTGGAAAATCAATGTTTGAGTGATTATTGATTGGATTTAAATCTAATAAATATAATGTGGAATTCAAAATAATAATTCGTGAACAATTTAAAGAACAATATATTGATGAAATAGATTATTTAACAAAAAAATATAATGTTGATTTTCATTATATTAATTTAGTAACCGAAGGAACAACTTCAACAGCATTATTTTTATATGATGAAATGAATAATGATGATTTTTTATTACTTGCAAATTGTGATCAGATTGTCGATATAAATTTTGATGATTTTT
The DNA here is from genome assembly GCA_030154525.1 of Mycoplasmataceae bacterium. GTDB lineage: Bacteria > Bacillota_I > Bacilli_A > Mycoplasmatales > Metamycoplasmataceae > UBA710. Next base: position 1,582 of record JAGUQV010000096.1, read on the forward strand.
TAGATGAACACTTTGCTTTAAAGGTGGATGGATCAATACTTGTTTTTGATAATCTTACAAGAGAAAACAAATGATCATATGTTAAGGTTGACAGAAATAATATGATTGAATTAGTAAAAGCAAAAGATCCCATATCTAATTTAGCTGTTGTTGGATGATATTGTTATACTAAGTCAAAATATTTCTTAAGTGCTGGAATAAAGCAAATTATCAATCTTGATAAAGTTAATGGTGAATATTACTTATGTCCAACTTTTAATTACTTAATTAAAGAAGGTAAAAAAATTGGAGCAATCAAAATTAGCACTTCTAAAATGCATGCTGTTGGAACCCCAGAAGATTTAAGAATATATTTAAGTGAAAAAAATGCTATTTAGTAAAAATATGTTTTTTAAATCTCTTCATTTGTTTTATTTTTTCAAATCTTCTCAAGAATAGTAAATCATCATTTTTTATAAGGAATTTCCTAAAATATTTCTTATTTATTTTTCACATAATAAGTGCTTGTCAACTCAACATTAGGAAGGCATTCTTAGATTCTTCATTTTTATAATCAGGAGAAGTAGATTCATAAACTGATTTCAAATAGAGTTCTTCTGGAGCTTGTTTGTAAGCTAATTTTTTATACTCACCTTTACTTAGATCATACTTCAAAATTTTATCTACTCTATCTTTAGATAATATTATGCTAGGTCCAATAATATTTACTGATTTCAAATTTATTTCACTTACTTTAACTGATTCGCTAAAATAATAGTCTAAATATTTCATATTTTTTCTATTAAAAATTGAAAAAAATAAATCGTTATTTATATGTAAAAATAATCATTTAAAAAATGATTTTGGTTTTTCTTTTCTAATATTGAGCCTGAAATTACTTTTGGCAAGTTTGCCTAATCATGACGTTCCTTTTTTTGAATCAGATGGTCTATCTAATCCTGAAAACAAATATGAATGAAATTCTTGTTTTTTGAAAAATTGTCAAAAATAAAATCTCTTGGGATATTTTTGTTGATTATAGTTGAATCAATTTCCCTCAAAAGTTGTAATTTTATTAATTATATAATGTCAACTTCTACACGGTAATGATTTCCCATCTAACATAATTAAATGATCATAATCTCCAAAAATTTCATTAGTCTTTTCAATACAACTCAACATTGCATCTAATATGGAAACGTCTCCTCAAAAAACTTCTACTTCACTAAATAAATAAACATTATTTTGCTTAAATATTTCTAACTCTTTTAGTTTTTTGAATTCTGGATAGTTTCTTTTATTATAGTGAATAACATAGTTAATGTTGGGATCATTAAAAAAATTTTCAAACCTATATTTAAATATTTTTGCATCTCCAAACGCAATTAAGC
>JAGUQV010000036.1 GCA_030154525.1 Mycoplasmataceae bacterium
GAATTGATGAAATAAAATTAAAAATTATCGAAAATTTGAAATTTCTGCCAAAATTTAAAGATTTAAATTTAACAGAATTCTTGAAACATTTAATTAAAATTTGAAATACTTTAGAAAAAGATGTGAAAAAAATAGATGAACAAATTATTAATATTAATGCAAATAATAGTTTAATCAAAAATGAAATAAAAAATGAAATTCATTTAATAAAAAAAGAAAAAATAATTAAAAAAATTGTTGATTTTTTAGATTTTAAATTTATTGTTTGGGAACATAAAAAAGAATTTTTATTAGATCAGAAAATTTCTATAAAAAGTTTTGCAGAAAAAAAAGATAAGCTTTCTATTCCATTTTTCAATATTTTTAAAGAAATTAAAAAAACAAGGAGTATTTCATTTGAAAAATTTATAGAAATGGCCCAAAGCGAAAATATATCTGCAAATGAAAAACTTAAATATTATATCGAAAATTTTTTAAATGATAAATTCAAAAAAAATTGGAATTCTAAAAATATTGATATTGAAATTTTTAAGAATATAAATTTTAAATGTACAATTTCGGATGGAAATTTTGGCATAATGATTGTTGAAAAACCAAAAGAACAAGGAAGTGATAAGTATATCAATTATTCCAGCTTTGATGATAGAAGTGAAGGGTTTAAAAGAATGGCAAGCATAATTCTTTCGCTTGAAAACAATGTTAAAAATAAAATTATATTGATAGATGAAGTGGAGGCTCATATACATATTGATGGACAAGTTAAATTACTGGAATTATTGTCAAAAACATCAAGTAAAAATCAATTAATTTTTTCTACAATAAGTCCATTTATGATAAAAAATAATAATAAAGCAAATTATTTAATTTTTGATAAAAACCATAAGCACTTATCAACTATTAAAAATAAACAATTTATGGATTCTGATGGAGTGTCAAAAATTTATGGCATTGACATTTATGATTATTTTTTAACATCTAAAATAAATGTAATATTTGAAGGTGAGATAGATAAAATATTTTTTGAAAAATTACTATATGAATTCGATTTTCCTTCCAGAGATATAAGATTAATGTACGTTAATGGAGCATCAAAAATGGCTCAAGAGATAGATTGACTTATTAGCAAGAAAAATATTGAAAATATAATTGCAATTCTAGATAATGATAGAGATGGAAGTAGTGCTTTAAGTAGAATAGAAAAGAAATATGAAACCAATGAAATGAAGGTAATTAAAATAGTTGCTAATAAAATATCTGAAATTATTGATAATGATAACGTCAAAATATTAGAAGATCTTTACCCAGATAAAATTAAAGAAAAATTTTGAAAAAATCATAAGATTACTTTGGAAGAGAAGTCATATTCTTTTAGTGATCAAAAGATTAAAACAAAACTAAATACCATAGACAAATGAAAGGAAGACTTGTTAGATATTTTTAAAGAATTTTGTTTTGATGATAAAAATATAATTTTAGAGGAGCCAAATTTTAAAGTTATAATAAATTGATTTAAGGCTAAGTGTAATATTGAATAATTTATTCAATATTTTTCATTATCTCAGAAACAACTCCAACTATTAAAGCATTA
>JAGUQV010000091.1 GCA_030154525.1 Mycoplasmataceae bacterium
CCTCTAGTAAAAAATCAATATGTTAAATATGGGTTTGATAAAGATTTTGTTGGATATTCTCCTTCCACACTTATCGGAGTAAATGCAGCATTAGTTAATAAGTTATTGCAAGATGCATTCACTCTTTTCAATACAAGCAAACCAAAATTTGAAAATATGACTATAAGCGGACAAAACCAACGTATTTTAGATGAGTTAATTACAAAAATTAATAGTTAGTTAAATTAAATATTTAAAGTAAAGTAGTAGTTGAATTATTTAATATGACAAAGTAATTTCCTTGAAGTTATGTAGTCGAAAAAGAGAACATTATTCAATTTTAAAAATTAACAGGAAACTATGAACAAGGACAAGAGATTAAATAAAATTTCCATCATAAATAGAGGCTCTTCATTTATAAATAAATTATTTTTTTGAGCACAGCAAATTTATGAATTATTTTTAAAATAACTAACTGTAATATTTTCTTGAATTCCTTGACTTTCAAGTGCAAAAAGATTAGAAAGTTCTTCTTCCAAGTATTGAGCAATTTTTAAAGAAGGTTTTGTAGCTGGGCTAGCAGGAGCAAATAATTCACATGCTTCACTAGCTTGAATTATAGATGTATTATATGTGTTAATTAAAATACCCTTTTTGATTATATCTAATTTATCATGAGTAAGTAAAGGGCGATATACTGGTAATGTCGATTGAGTTTGAACAACAGCCATAGCTTCTAGTGTTTGCGATGCAACTTGACCTAAATTTTCTCCATTACTAACTCCTAGACAATTATTTTCATTCGCAATAATAGACGCTATTCTATAAAAACTCCTTCTCATTAAAATAATTTTATAGCCCTGCTTAGATGTCATACCAATATAGTTCATTAAATCAGTATAGTTAAAACTATACAATTTTGATGCACCCTGATATTTAGTTAGTGTGGTAATTATTTGATTGACTTTATCCATTGTGGTTTGGTCTGTATGTGGGGGAGTTAAAAAGGATAAAAACTCAATATGGACACCCCTTTTCATCATTTCAAATGCAGCAACAGGAGAATCAATTCCTCCTGAAATTAAATGCAATACTTTACCAGCAGTACCAACAGGAAGTCCTCCAAGACCCAATGTTTTTGTTGAAAATATATATGTGTATTCTTTATGAACTTCAATATTAAATTCATCATCAGGATTTTTTATTTGTACTTTATAATTAGTATTATTTGATAAAATAAATGAACCAAAATGATTGTTCATTTCTATGGATGACATTTCAAAATTCTTGAAACTTCTTCTTGAAATGCATTTGAAAGTTTTAGAGTTTGGATTAAATAACTTTCTAATTGTATTTTCTATGTCAGTAATATTGGAATTGCAAACATAAACTCCTGAGTATGACGAGATACCAAAAACATACTGTAAATTATCCATTACATCTTTCGAATATTTTATATAAATTCTATCAAACGACACAACAATATCTTTTTCATCTATTGAACATGTTTTTTTGATATTTCTTGCCAGCGTTCTTACAAAAGTCATTTTGTTTTTACCTTTTAATGAAAGTTCACCATATCTTACCAAAATTTTATCGTACATATATTTTAATTAGTTCCTTTATTCAGTGTTTCAATAATATTATTGAGTGATCTAGAATAATCACCTTCTAAATATAAATTTTCAGATAGAATAATCATTTCATTTAATTTTATATCAGAAGATCTTTTTGGAGCCAATAATTTAATAATTTGTGTAAAAATCTTTGATATTTCAATTTTTAATCCGACAGTTGACACATATTTAATAACAAGCGACAATATTTTTTGGTACTCATTAACGATATGTGGTGGTACACCTTCTGGCGAAGTTATAATGATGCTAACAATTTTTTGCTTCATTTGTTTTATTCTTTTTGAATTTTCTTCTTCAGTGAAGCTTAAAATAATATTATTTTTTTGGACATATGAATTTATTGATCTGAAAAGAATTGACAACCTTTCAAATTTTAGCAAATTAGATTCACCTTCTAAATAAAATAATTCTATTTTTCTTTTTAGTTCTACATAAAGAAAGTAGAATCCCTTCAATTGATAATATAAACTTTTATATTTAAATTGTTTGGATGAAAAACTAATTTTATAGTCATCTTCATCTAATTCAATTTTTTCAATTCATAAATCTATTTCTGTTAAATAGTTAAGAGATTTAGACATCTCCTCCTTAAATTGATGAAAGTAAACCTTGTCAATTTCATATGCTACTCGATATTCTTCTCCAAGAGATAAATATAATTTTGAGATGTTTTTTTTATATATATATAAGTTTGCTTTGTTTTTAAGAATAAATGTAAACGATTCTATTTCGCTATTAATTTCATTATTAAGACGTGATAGTATAGTCAAAATGTCTCCACATTGCTTCTTTGATTTTTCTCAATTTTTAAAATTAAAATCATTAATCAATTTTTGATAATCAATTTTTAAGTCTTCTAATTGTTGATCAAACGATAAATATGAATAATCAGATTTAGTGTTTTTCTTTGCATCATTAAAAAGTTGTTCTAGACGCAAGAAATATTTAGGTAACGAAGTAAAAATCATTTTTTCTAATTCTTTGCAATTATTCAAAAATATTAAAAAAGAATAAAATGATTTTTTGATATCTGAAAATTCAGTAATAGCTTTTTCCATTTCGTTTGACGCCACAAAATCATCAAGTATTTTTAATTTGTCTTCAATTGTTTCAAATTCAGATTCAACAATTACTTTTGATTTAGGATATTTCAAATCATCAAAATCTTTTTTAATTTGAGTCTTTAATCCCCTCAATCCATTCTTGTAAAGAGTAATTTCTTTTCTAATTACTTTAATGTCACCTAAAACAAAAGTGACTGTTTCAAAAAATTTATGTGATAATTCTTTAATTGATTTTTCATTCTTTTTAATTTTCATCAATAATTTGTTCGAAGATAATATTTTAAATTTTTTAGTTTGTTCCTGTCCCTTTAGAGAAAAATCAAAGTTAGCTTTTTTAAGCTTATCAATTTCATAAACCATTGTTGCAGCATCATCTGTTATTTTTTCTTTATTATCATTATTTTTAATTAAATTTAGTGAACGTAACTCGTTATTATAAATTTGGTTTGTAGTGGAGCTATTTTCATTTTTTTGTTTTTCAAAATAATTAATTAATCACTTTTTCCTTCAATTCATATATAAATAACCACACAAAATAATTATTATTAGTGATACTGGAATTAAAATATATCAAAGATGTGAATTATTCATAAAGTAAATTATATTAAATAAACTATATTATGTAATAATTTTAATCTTTTGTTATTTAAAAATAACAAATAATTTATCAAATAACATAATATAAAAATTATAATTAATAATAGAATAAATATTCTAAGGAGAATAATAAATATGAATTTAAGAAAAAAAATGTTATTAGGGGGAGTTTCGGTTTCTATGTTTGTTCCGGCAACAATAATTTTGGCTTCTTGTGGTACAACAGAAAACAGTGAATTTGACTTAGGTATTTCAAATGAATTGAAAGAATATTATGGCCAAAAGTTGGAAACTAAATTAAATGAATCAACTGATAAGAAGGATGTTCAAAGATCTTCAATTTTAATTACTGCAGGAGGAGTTGTTAATGATAAGTCATTTAATCAATCTGCATGAGGAGCGCTTCAACTTTATAAGCAACAACTTAATATAAAGGGTAATACAGAGGTCACTTATAGAGAAACAGCAAATGATACTGAGCTAGCAGCACATTATGACTATTCATTAAAGCAAAACTACAAAAATTGAGTTTTAACTGGCTTTCAACAAGCGAAAACATTTCAGGATTGATTGAATGTATCTGGCAATAGAGATAAATTTATAGCTTCAAAAAGTGTAATAATTGCAGTTGATTGAGATGGAAGTAGTTTCATTCCTAAAGGACAATTTTTCGGATTAGGTTTTAGTACTAATGAAGCAGCTTGAGTAGTTGGTCAAGCAGCATCTGAGTATTTAACATCAAAGGGTAAAAAACCACATCTTTCATCGTTTGGTGGAGGAATATTTGATGGGGTTGTTGATTTTAATAATGGATTCTTACAAGGGATGAGTGATTGAAATGATGCTAACTCTACAAAGAAAGTAAAATTTTACTCAGGTAATAATCCAGGTAATCATATTGATTTATCAACAGGATTTGCTCCAACAGTTGATGCAATAGCTAAAATCAATGCTATTTTAGGAACAAGTGAAAATAGCCCTCAAATAATTTTGCCTGTTGCTGGGACATTAACTGGGACTACTATAGATAGAATAAAAGATTCTAAGAGTGGTCAAATGATTATTGGTGTTGATTCAAATCAATCACTGGCATTTCCGCAAAATAAAGC
>JAGUQV010000147.1 GCA_030154525.1 Mycoplasmataceae bacterium
AAAACCTTGGTTATTAGATTTATGAACAAGGTTGGATCTTCTTATTCCATTGATAGATTCTAGTTCCATACCATTCATAAATTTATCTTTTGTATCGTTATAAACAAATTCAGCTTTTTTAATTAGTTGGTTATTAAACTGGAAAAGCATAATATCTTTAAAAACAGATGCTTCTCCTCTTTTTTGTCATAGAATAAATAAGAATTTATAAGAAATTAAAAAAGTATATAGTTCACTTTCTTCAAAAGGAACATTATCAATGAATTCTTTTGAATTTACATTCATTAAGCCGATTTCTTCTTTTAACTTACCATTGTTTTTTAATTCAATATTATTAATCTTAAAAACACTTTGTTTAATATTAGGTATTTCTGAATAACTAGTAGTATTTAATAGTTTATTAATAATGGCATCTTTTTGATTTTTAGCCTCAGAACAGGAAGTTGCATTTCATTGTAAATTTCTCCTATTGTTAAACCATGGAAAGGTTTAACTCTACTAACAATATAAAGCATCAAATCACTTTCACTAGCTTTAATACCTTCACTATAGAATATCTTATTAATATAATTAGGCTTTAATAAAAACTCTCTAGATACAAGAGATCCTTCTAAAATGGCTTCTGTTGATTTAGAGATAGCAATACTTAATTCTTCTGTTGAAGAATGAGTTAAATCTTCAATTTTACCTTTTTTGATTTTTGAACGAATAAGTTCATAATCATCTACAAGTGTTTTAATATTACTAGATACATCAAGTTCAACATATTTAAAATCAATGATTTTTCATTTTGACATTGGTTTGTCATATCTATATTCATAAAAAACATACAAGGTTTTTTGTATTTGTTTATATAAAGCCGATTTTTCAAAATTAGGTTCATCAAGAATTGTTTGTTCACTAATTGTACCTAATGAAATAATTTCTTTTGCTTTATACTTTCTTACTTCGTTATCAGGTTTTTTATATTTTATTAATCCAGTAACTTTTAATTGAATCCCTAATTTTTTGAAATCAATAGGATTGTTTTCCTGTAACTTAATATTAAATACTTCTTTTTTAATTAGGTTTTCTAATTGAGTGTTTTCGTTTGATTCTAAAATATCTTGCGTTGTTAAGATATCTTTAATTTTTTTATTCTTAATTTCTTCACATTTTTTTAATTATTAGATCAAGATTTGTATATTCCATGATGTTCTCCAAACATAATTATTTGTTCAATCTATAATTAGTGTTTTATCTTTGAATCTTATTATATTATGAATGGTCAAAAATAATTCAAGTTATTATTTTAAAAGTTGTTAATAGTTTTATTCTTTTTACAATTAATATTAATTATTTTTTAAAGTAAATTTATGTGATTCAAAATCCTTAATAAGAAAAATAATTAATAACAAAAAAATGAATATATAATTGTGTGCGTAGTCTGCATTATCAAATTTTTGATTAGCACCTATTTCAAAATAAAAAAACAAAAGATAAGATGGTGAATTCATGAGTACAATCAAAACTCAAACACAATTTAAATGTAAGGCAGATAATAAATGCACATTCGTTAATAATGCAACAGCTAAAAAGGACAGAAAAGATATTTTTCTTATAATTAGAGATACAAACAAATTAATGAAAGAAGAATCCCTTGAATATCCTGGAGCTTCAGCTATGTTGGTGGGAAGCGCTAAAAGATCAATGATTTATATTAAGTCAGAAAATGACAATCAATATGATCATGATATCCAAAATAAATATAGTAATAAAAAAAACTCAATTTCAGAAGGAGAAAAAACTAACAATTTAAGAAAAGACTTTATGAAAAATTTTAATGAAATTGTAAAAAAATTAAAAAAAAGTGGTGATCTTGTTGAGGGTGTTAAATGAAAACTTCAAAATTCAACTAGCGCTATAACTGTAACCAAAACTCTTGATGGAGTATTACTAACTTCTTTTGATATTGCATTTATAGATGCTTTGAATAATAAAATACATAAACTTGATAAAGTTCAACAGTTATCTATATGAAATGAGTTGAAAGGTAATTCTGAAAAAGCTTATCAAGATGCTAAAACTTTAAATTTAAAACTTTTAAAAGAAATGTATTTAAATTTAAAATGCAACCAAAAAGATTTAAATAAAAATGACATTATTTATAAACCTTCGACATCTCTCTTTATTGAAGCTGTTAATAATTGTAAAAAAATAAAAAGTTGTAATATAAATGAAGTTCAAGAAACAAAACCAGTTGAAAAAGCAAAATCAAAAAAATAAATTTACCCAGCTATTAAGGAAGCTTTAATTGTATCTATAATTATCTTTATTTCATTTTCTTGTTCGTTTTCATCAAAAGAATAAATAATTGTTGAGTGAGTTGAAATATCAAAAGGTAATTTTGAAGGATCAAGATTATTTTCTATGATATTTTTGTTTATTAAGCACAGAATAGGTTTATTTAATGCTGAAGCATACCCTAATTCTCACATCACATTAAGGTTAATAAAGTATTTAGAGGCACGGACACAATTTTTACAAAGTTTAATACTTGACATATCTCCGTTTGCTGAATATTTTTGTTTACACTCATCGCAAATTTCAAGGTTCAAAATTTTAAAAGAAGTTAAATCAGCAATAAAGTATTTACATGCCTTAATTTCATCTTTTATTCTATCATGAAGCATTCCTGCCTTTAAGTCTTTTTCTATCATAATAGTTTTTGAATCTATTGAATTAAGTTTTACTTCTTTTTCAATACCTTCTTTTAGTTTATTATAAAAAATAAGTGTTGATTCATTACTAAATTCTCTTGCAAAAAAAATGTTATTTTTTATATATTCATCTTTTAGAAAAAGTTTAAGAGAAACTTGATATTTTTTAACATGTACTTGTGGTCTAAAATCATTCTGCTTACTTAAAGTAACTGTTAAAAGGCCCTCATCTTTTAATTGCTGCATAAATGTGTGAATATAGTTTAATTCTTGAAAATATGTAAGAACTCCATAACTATTTTCTATATTTTTTTCTTTTTCAAATTTTTCTATATCTTTTCTTCTTTTAGTAAATTCTGTATAAAGATTGTATTTATCCTTATTTGTTAATGGGCGTTTATCTTTATTTAGAATTAGTTTTTCTTCAACAAATGGAAATTCTGTCCTTTCAAATAATTTTATGTATTCTTTACTATTAAACATACCAAGTTTTGTTAAATTTTTAGACATTTTTGATTCTGGATAAAAAAACATATATAACTCAAATCCTGATTTCATTAAGTAAGTTTCAACAGAAGATAAGAATGTTCCCTCAACATCTTTATGAGGCCACAAATGTCTTTCTCAAATTTCATCTCCTGGATTGAATTCTTCTCTTAAAAATTTTTTTAAATCCTCTATCTTCTTTTTATACTCATCTGATTTATTCATATTTACCCTTAACTTTAAAAAACATATATTATTTTAATCTAATGTTTTTTAGCAATTTAAATTATATATGATGACTGATTAAAAAATAGTGGTTAATTAAAGTCGTAACTCAGAAGTTATTTTTATACTTTTAAAAATAAATATCAAAAATGAAGATTCAAGACAGATGGAACTAAATATAATTATTCAGAAGGAAAAATGAATCTATATGATAAATTAGACAAACCTGCAAGAACAATGTTAACTAGTGAAGCAACTTCTAATAGATCAACCCATATTGTCGAAACAAAGAAGGGTGCAAGATTTCTTTCACCTATTGAATGTGAACG
>JAGUQV010000101.1 GCA_030154525.1 Mycoplasmataceae bacterium
GATCACCACCATGTGAAACAAAAATTTCTACTTCCATTTCTCCGTCTTTAACATCTATTGATTTGATAGTGTAAGTAAATCCTTCGCTTGGTTCAACTAATTTGAAATATTTATCAAATTCAATTCTTTGTGAAGCAGGATTTGTTATTTTATTCAATAAATAAACAGCTCCAAAAACACCATCTTCTGCACCCTTAAGAGTAGTTCCGCCGATAATTCTTTTTATTTCATTTTCAACAGCTGTACTATCAGGAGTAGGTTCTAGTGATAGTAGAGTTGGCACTCTATCTATAGTTACATCACCAAATGTAAAATATTGATCTGCTGTTAAAGTAAAGTAACTTGGCCCTGTGACAACTTCAAAATAATCTATATTGGTTGTATCAACACCACTAAATAAAATATTAAGAATTTCAATTTTAGAAGCATTAATTGTTCTTCTATTCATTAAAGGATTATTAACAATAGCATCAAAATCAACTTTTGCTTTATTATAAACACTCATTTTTACAGCAGGTTTTACTGTAATATTCAACTTTTGAATTTCTATTGGTTCAGGTCAACCATCTATCAAAATTGTTTTTTCTACAGTACTACCATCTACTAAATTTTCAATAATCATAGTAACTAACAAACTATATTTATTACTTCCAAAGGTAGCGCTTATGCTCTTGATACCAAAACCTTTATTTAAGTCAATTGCTTTACCTCTTAATCTTACAAGTTCTTGTTTTTGAACTTCAAGTTCACTAGAACTCAATAAATCTAGCGATTCCTGAGCCTTATTTGTTGGGTCAAATAAAGTAATGTCATTAAAACTAATATGATTAAATTGATCCTCTAAATTTTGATTTTTCGCAAAACCAGTAATTGTCATAATTGCAAATCCACCAGCTCCATCATCTATTTTAGTGATACTTAATTTAACCACCATATTCCCGCTATTATCAACTTTAAATTCATCAATAGAAAATTCAAATCCAACAGATAAAGTAGGTAGTTTTGTAGTTAAATATAAATCTAAAGCAACTTTTAATGCCGCTTGATCTTTTATTTCTCTTAACTCAAAGACAGCTCCAACAACACCTTCGTTAGTTTTCAAAGTTGTTTGTTCTTTGGTAAATTTATCAATTTCAGTTTGGACATCAGGAGCATCTGGAGAAGGTTCTACAGAAAAAATATCCGTTGGTGCATCATTAGGACCGCCAAATGTGTATCCTGTTTTTGCTTTCAATGTAAACCTCAATGCTCCTCCAACAACATCAAAGTGTGCAAAATTATCAAGATTAACATTTGTAAATAAAAGATTTAAAGCATTAACTTTTTCTTGAGTGGTTGCTCCATTTTCAAAATCTGTTTTTGCTTTTTTGTAAACTGAATTTGTTACTTTTTCTTGAGGAGTTATTGAGATTTCATTTAAAGGAGTGGCTTTTTCAGAAAAAAGTTTTGATTTTACTACTTCATTTACTTTACCGAATGTATATCCCTTGACCGCTTCTAATTCAACTTTAAATTCAACATCATCTCATTTGACAACAAAATTATCAACATTTTCTTTATTAACACCTGTAAATAATTCATTTAAAACATTAATTTTTTCATTTTGATTTGTCGCATTAAGATAACGGTTTTTAATTGATTTATATTGATATATTCTAATGACTTCAGTTTTGGAAGCAATTTGTAATTCTTTTAAAATAATTGGCGATTTTGAAGATAAATATAAACTAGGAGCTTGTACAGGATTCCCAAAAGTATATCCATCTTTGGCAGTCAAAGTGAATATGTTTTCTCCAGCATTAACATCAAAGTATGCAAAATTCTTAGAAGTAACACCTGTAAATAATTTATTTAATTCAATAATTTTGTCTGCAGGAGCTGTCGCTGCTTCATAAGCATCTTTAATTAAAATATATTCATGAAATGACAAACTCTCTTTTGGAACAATAGGTAATTTTGTTAATTCAATTGAAGGAATTGAAGATAAAGTTTTTTCCTCTAATATCTCAGAATTTCCAAAAGTATATCCATCTTTAGCAGTCAAAGTAAGTTCTTTTTCGTTAAAAGTAACATTAAAGTGTGCAAGATTATCAAGAGTAACAC
>JAGUQV010000149.1 GCA_030154525.1 Mycoplasmataceae bacterium
AGTTACTGCTCTATCTGTAGGGATTGTGATCTTTAAATCAATTGATGTGTTTGTTGCTCCACATGATGCAACTGTAACAATTGGTAAAATTCCTAATGTTAATATTGATCCTAAATTTAATAATGTTTTTTTCATAATTTTATAATTCCTCTATTTTGTTTTATTATTTTACATTTAAATATTAATTAAATATTTTATGGAATACGCAATATTAATTAATTTAATTGAAAAAAAATAACATTTTGAAATGTTATTAAAATTTTTAATTTTCTTAAAATAATTAACTTGAATAAGTTTTTTTATTTAGAATATCTTATGCTACAACAGTTGAAAGAGTAGCTTTGTCACCAAATACAAATCCCTCATGAGCTGTTAAAGTAATTGTTCCAACTACTTCTCCCGCTGTTGCTGTTGCTGTAATGGCAAAGTTTTTAAGGTTATTAATGTCTACACCATTAAATACTTTACTTAAAGCCGTTACCTGTTCTGCAGCTGGTGTCCCCACTTTTAAAGCAGCAATTGCAGCATCAATTACACCTTGAGCAACTGGTTTAGCAGTTATAGCTAAGTCTGTAGGAGCAACTACTTCTAAAAGTTTTGATACTAATTCTTTAGCTTCACCAAAAGCAAAACCTGAATTTGCTTTCAAAGTAATTGTTCCAACTACTTCTCCTGCTGTTGCTTTTGCAACAACAGTGAAGTTTTTAAAATTATCAGATGTTACAGTCGTAAATACTGTGTTTAAAGATGTTAATTTTTCCTCTTCAGTTGCTTCTGCTTTGTTTAGTGCAACAATTGCTTTATCAATTGTTTCTTGGGTTGATGGTTTAACAGTGATTTTTAAATCTGTATCTTTAGTTGAAGTAGTTCCACAAGAAACTAAAGCAATAACTGGAGTTGCTACCAATAGTGATGCTACTCCTAAATTTAATAATGTTTTTTTCATAATTTTATAATTCCTTTTTATTTTGTTATGTTTCATTTTTTTCAATAACAAATTAAATTATAACACAAACTATAACGTTTTTAAATAATTTTCTAATTCTTCAAAGTTTATTTGCTTATGAACATCAGTATTTCTACTTAAAAAAATTACTTTGCTATCCTTATCAAGTATGATTACACCTCTATTTAGTAAAAAAATTTCATCCATTAGGAAACCTGTTTTTAAACCAAATTCTCTTTCCTTATAATCACTAACCGCCATAATATTTTCAATATTATGGGCACCACACCATTCTTTTAATGTTGTTGGAAGATCCAATGAAATTGCAACAAAATTAAAATTATCAAACTGTTTGGCCAACTTGCTTATTCCTAATGTTTGTAAATCACAAACTCTTGTACTAATAGAAGGAAAAATTGAAAAAATTGTTATTTTATCTAAATTATCAAAACTATACTCACCAAAATCAAAATCAATTGCTTTAAATTTTAATTCGCTGCCTATAGAAATTTGATTACCTAACAAATTTCTCTCTTTGTTTTTAAAAATTGTTTTCAAAACAACCTCTTCTCTTATCTTTATTAATAATTATTATAATTTATTTCTTTTTAGAAAGATTAGTTACACTTGTTTTATCATTGCTAACAGATATTTTACCTGTTTTATCATTTACCATTGCTGTTTTATTAATCTCCAGGTCAAGTGTTTTAGTAGTAGAAGCCTTAATTGTTTGTGTTTTATTCTGAACGGATTCATTGTGTTTTTGGTTTTTCTGAGGCAATATCTCAAGTTTAACAGAAGTTTTATCCATATTTTTTTCTAATGAAACAGTTGGTAATGGATTTTCCGCCTTTTGAAGAGATGGCATTGCTACTGGAGCTGTTTTCACTTGTTTTTGATTTACATTTGAATTAGACTCTTTTATTGCGTCAATCCCAGGTAAAGAAGCACCTTCTAAAAATTGTAAAGAAGCACCTCCTCCAGTTGAAATATGTGAAAATTTAGTTTCTAATCCTAAGTTAATTATTGCTGCTGCAGAGTCTCCTCCACCAATAATTGAAAATACATTTGGTTGTGCTGCAATTATATTCGCAATAGCTTCTGTACCTTGTTTATAATTACTAAATTCTGCAACACCCATTGGTCCATTTCAAACAACTGTTTTAGCACCAGCTAAAATAGTTCTAAATAATTTAACAGTTTTAGGACCAATATCAAGCGCCATATATCCTTTTGGAATTTCTAGAGAATTATCTTTATTGTAAATTGGTTTAGTGTCTGCAAAAGTTTCTGAAATTGCAGCATCAATTGGTAAAACAATTTTATTTGAATATTTCTTCATGTACTCTTTAGCTAAAGGTATTTTATCTACTTCAACCAAAGAAGAACCGATAGAGAAACCTTGTGATGCTGCGAAAGTATAAGCCATTCCTCCACCAATAATCAAATAATCAACTTTATCAATTAAATTATCAATAACTTTTATTTTATCAGTAATTTTAGCACCACCGATAATTGCTATAAATGGTCTTTTGTTTCCATACACTGCTTTTGCTAGCATTGATAATTCTTCTTGTACCAAAAACCCAATAGCTGATTCTTTAATATTATTAGAAATACCAACGTTTGAAGCGTGTGATCTATGTGCTGTTCCAAAAGCATCATTAATAAAAATATCTCCCAAACTTGCTCAATATTTACCAAGTTCAATTGAATTCTTTGATTCTGCATTATTATTTAAATCTTCAAATCTTGTGTTCTCTATCATTAAAACATTTCCAGATTCTAATTTATTAATTTTTGACTCTAAAATAAGACCTCTTGTTTCTGGAACGAATTGAACAACTTGTCTCAATTCTTTACTTAGCGCTTCAGCAACAACTTTTAGTGATTTAGTCTTCATATCTTGTTTTGTTTTAACTCTACCTAAGTGAGAAAGCAAAATAACTTTAGCACCTGATTCAATTGCATACTTAATTGTTGGTAAAGCAGCAATTATACGTTTATCTGAAACAATAACACCATCTTTGATAGGAACATTAAAATCTACTCTTATCAAAACTTTTTTATCTTTTAAATTTAATTCTCTAATTGTTTTTTTCATATTTATTTTCTCCACGTTTTTTTTGCATAAATACTATATACAAAATTATTTTTTATTAATATTTATTCTTATTATTATAAATCATTATTTAATAATTTATTAATTTTCTTTTAAATATTAATGTTCAAAGCAATATAACTCTTTTGGTTGTTTTAAATAATTAAAATCATTATTTTCTAACAGTTAGTGCCTTGTCATTAATTGTTTTTGCTTTTATTTTGTATTCATCTACAAAAATAAAATGATCAACCAATGATTTTGTATCCTTAACTAAAGATCTATTTCATTTGCATTTTAAGAAAATTAAGGGTCTTCTTGACATATGGTTTAATTGATTTAATTGATTTATTAATTTTTTAAATGAAAATTCATCAGTGTGAATATAATCAATATTTACAATTAAAAAATTTTCATTTTCTCTCATAAATATAGAATCAAAAAATTGACTTTGAACCGTTATTCCATATATATTTTGATAATCTAAAAATTTTGAAAAATTACTTAAATTATTTCCGTTTGATTTTATAAAAATATATTTTAATTTCCAATCATTGATTGTTTTGTGTGATTCAATGAAATGATTTTCATCAATCTCTAAAATTAGATTCTTCATATTTTTTTTATTCATATCATTCTTGTTAAATTTAAATACCTTGAAATATTTAGTATTCTTTTTTAAATTAATTAATGTTTCATCCTCCATAATATAATTTCCTTGAAACGTTTTCCTAAAAACAATTCCATGTTTAAAAAATTTTATGTAAGAAATTCTCAAATAAATATAACTAATAGTTTTCCAAGGTGTCTTGCTAAATTTTAATTTTCATCCAAAATTAACCAACATTTTATATGTATTATATTTCAACAATCTCTTAATTTTAACTTCATTCGTAAAATTATTAAGTAAAATATTATTTAGCATTAAAATTTGATACAAAACTCCATTAATTGCTTTTTTAAAATCTCTTTTGCACTCTCATCCTTCTAATTTAAATTTATTAAATAAATTATTAGTTTGAATTAATAAATCATTTCTTTTAACAAACGATTTTTCCTTAAAATTTGAAATTTTATTTGTTGAATCATTATATTTATGATAATTATATGTTAATTCGTTTATTGCTACAAAGACTTCTGCCTTTAAATATACATAAGGCATAATTCCAATATCTTCAAAAACTCTTCCCGGGATAAAAAAAGAATCTAAATTAATAAAATATTCTTTTCTAATTATTGATGATCATGGAGTACAAATGTTTGATTTAACATATTGTAAATTTGTCATATTTTTCCTGCGTCTTCAAAGCGGAAAGTAGGGAATTTTTATTTGTCCATTACTGTAGACTCCATTTGTTCTTCCTACAACAACGTCTGCTTTACCTTCATATGAACTTTTATATAAATTCTCGATACTTTTAACTGGTAAAGTATCATCTATGTCAAGTAAAGAAAAATATACTCCGGAAGAAATGTTTATTAGATAATTTCTGGATAAACTTAACCCTAAGTTCATTTGTGATAAAACTTTAATTCTGGCATCTTTTTTCTGTCATTTTTGGAGCAACATAAGTGAATCATCTGTTGACCCATCATTGATGATCAAAATTTCTAATTCAGAATACGATTGGTTTACAACTGAATTAAGACATTGGTCTACATATTTATCACCATTATAGCAAGGAATTAAAATTGATATCAAGGGTTTCTTCACAATGTTTCTCCTACACTAATTCACTATTATTATATCTTTAAATTATTTATAAAGCTATCTAATTTGTCAAATACTTCCTTTGAATTTTTTTCAAGAATTAAAACGTGGTATCCTTTTTCTAAAGAGAACACATTATTATGTTCTTTTATTTGATCAAACCTGCTTTTAGAAAACATAATATCTTGCATTGACTGAATGTAAATAAATGGCACTGATAACTTGTTCTTGATAATTATATTCCATGAAGGTGACATTGAAAAATAAACTGCTATAGATGTTTTATTATTTTCATATTTTTTAACATTATTTTTTGACGCTCTAATTAATAGATTATTTGAAGAAAGTCTTTCATCAAAAATAATTTCTGATTTTGTATTAATGTTTGTAATATTTGTAAATAACGTTTTTACTGACAAACTAAAAAGCTTACCATTAGATACTTTCTTATTTCTTGAGGGTAATTTACCTGGCATGTTTCAAATTAGAAAACCCTTAATCAGCTCAGGTCTTTTTTTAGCAATTAGCAAAGAACAATTAGCACCTCAAGATTCGCCAATTAAGATTATGTCCCGATTTTTAAATTCTATAGATTTCTTTATGTGCTCTAAAATTTTTAAATTATCATTAATAAGTGTCCGATAAAATTTTGAGGGTTTTGACATATTGTCTGCTTGTCCTTTTTGATCAAAAGACAATAAAAAATTATTATTAAAAACTGTATGATTATAGTATTTCATTCAATTTCTTGTGCCATTTAAACCATTCATAAAAATAATTACCTTAGACTCATCAACAACTTCTAAAGGATGTACGACAGTGTAAGGAACATTATGTTTAAAATTATTGATTTTAAAATGACTATTTTTTATTCTCTGAGATTCAAATATTTTCATACTAATATAATACTTTAGTTTTGTAAAAGTTATTATCTAATTTTAATATTTTAATATTAATATTATATTGATATAATTAATGAAATAATCAATAGGAGAAATTATGAAGAAACCACTTATATTAACAATAATAGACGGATTGGGGATTCGAGAAGAGAAGCAAGGAAATGCATTTAAATTAGCCAAAACACCTACGTTTGATGATTTATTTAAAAATTATCCTAATTCTGTAATTCAAGCGTCTGGGGAATATGTTGGTTTGCCTGGAGATCAAATGGGAAATAGTGAAGTTGGTCACTTGAATATTGGAGCAGGAGAAATAGTTTACACTGGTTTATCTCTTATTGGTAAAGAAATAAAAGATGGAACTTTTAAAATGAATAAAAAATTCATTGAAGCTTTTGATGATGTAATTACCAAAAATTCCACTCTACACTTAATAGGACTATTGTCAGAAGGTGGAGTTCACTCACTGGAAAAACATTTATTTTTGCTAATTGATTCTGCACATGAATATGGAGTTAAAAAATTAAGTGTACATGTCTTTGGAGATGGAAGAGATGTTTCACCTAGATGTATTATTTCTTCGTTGGAAAAATTAGAGAAAAAATTAAATGAATATAGCTATAATTTGGCTTCAATTTCTGGAAGATTTTATGCAATGGATAGAGATAAAATGTTTGATCGAAATGATAAAGCTTATTTGGCTATTTTGGGTGATTCAAAAAATGTCTTTGATTCAGGAGTGAAATATGTAGAAAGTCAATATGAGGAAAATATCTCTGATGAATTCTTAATTCCTGCAGTTAATAAAAATGGAAATTTTGTTAAAGATAATGATTCTATTATTTTCTTTAATTTCAGACCAGATAGAGCTCGTCAACTAGCACATTTATTTATTGGTTCTAAGTTGTATAATGAAAAACCAAAGAAACCAGTAAAAATAAGTAAGTTTGTTTCAATGATGAAATATGAGGGAATCGATTCTATAATTGCTTATTCAGAAATGGAAGTTAAAAACACAATCGGGAAAATATTATCTGAAAATGGTTTAAAACAATTGAGGCTTGCAGAAACTCAAAAGTATGCTCATGTTACATTTTTTATGGATGGTGGTTTAGATATAGTTTATCCTAAATCAGAGAGAATTATGATTGACTCATTAAAAATTGATTCATATGCTGATGCTCCACAAATGTCTGCAAGAGAGATAACTGACAAGTTATTAGAAGTAATGGATAACTTTGATGTTGTTATTATGAACTATGCTAACCCTGATATGGTAGGTCACACAGGAAACTTAAAAGCAGCCATTACAGCTGTTGAAATTTTAGATGAACAATTAGGTAGGATAAAAACTAGAATTGAAGAAAAGGGTGGTGTTCAATTTATCACTGCTGATCATGGTAATGTTGAAATTACAGAAGATGAAAATGGTAATCCTGCAACAAAACATACTTCATCACCAGTGATGTTAATAACCACCGATAAGGACATTAATTTAAAAAATGGAAAGCTTGCAAATATTGCTCCAACTATTTTGGATTATCTTAACATAAAAAAACCTTCTTCAATGAATGAAGAAAGTTTAATAGTTAAAACAAAATAATTATTTAACTTTAAATTTTACAGTTTCCTGAATTGAACCATCAAATTTTCTAATAATTATTGTTGATTCTTGATTTCCAGCCAATTCTTTTACAATCTCTAAAGCTTCCTCTTTGGTATTAACAAGTCTTGTTACCTTAGTAGCATTTTCTTTTTTTACTTCTCATCCAACTTTTTTACCATTTTTATCTTTTCTAGCTGATACATAATAAATATTTCTACCAGGTGTTTTATGACTATTCATTTTTGTTGTTTTAGTAGTTGAGGCAGTTTTTTTATCTGTTACTACAGGTTTTTCTTTTATTGCAGTTACTACAGGTTTTTCTTTATTGACTAATTCTTCTTTTTGAACCTTAGAATCTTTTTGGACAACCTCTTCTGTTTTGTTTTTATTTTTGTTTTTTAATTTATCTCAAAATCCCATTTTTAATCCTTTTTAATTTTCTTAGTTATTTTTTTTATTTTTGTTTTTGTCTTGATTTTCTTCTCATCAAGAACAAATTCGTAATAATATTCAAGAGCAGCATCCCTAATTCCCTCTGCTTTTGAAAAGAATGGTAAATTTAATCAAGCAAGCTTATGAAATTTAATTTTATTTTGTTTGGCCATAATTAACAAACTTATTAATTCTGATAATTTATCGCCAATCAATATTGCACCTAATATTTCATGTTTGTTATTAGTAAAAATTTTAATTTTTCCTATTTGATTGTTTAATTTTGTTTTATAATCATCTCTAAACTCATAAATAAATTCATTATAAGAAATTTGGGAGTGTTCAATTTGATTCTTATTCATTCCATAAAAAGAAATTGACGGTTGAATATTTAAAGAAAAAGAAAAATTGTAGACATCTAATTTTGATGATATTCCAACCAAATTTTGTGAAAGTAAAAATGCATGATAATATCCTTGATTTGGATACATATGAAGTCCATTTACATCACCAATTGCATAAAAATTTTGCTGATCTTTCATTTTGAAAGAAGAATCAATAATAAAAGCACCATTCTTATTTACAAACAATTCAAAGGGACATTCCACACTTTTGGTATTTGGTACTCTAGTTTCTGTCGAAATAATTTTATTAACTTCAATTGAATGTTGTTTGGAATCTGTAATCATTGTTATTCGAATTGTATTATCAGAAACAAATTGGTGGTTAATTACTTCTGATTCCAAACACCAACCAATTAGCTTGTTTTTAAATTGTTTTTTTAGAGTCGCTTCAACTTCATCATCAAAATCATTAAATGGATTAACATTCTTATCTACAAAATATACTTTTATTCCAATCTTTGTTAATGCTTGTCCTAATTCCAAAGAAACTCAATTAGTACCATAAATAGCAACTGTTTCCAATCCCTGATCTAAGTCTGATATTTGTGTTGGATCAATGTACATCTTATCTTGAATTCCAGGAATATCAAGTTTTTTATAATATGAACCATTTGCAAATACCAACTTCTTGTAATTAAAATTTTCTTCTCCAACAGATATTATTTGATCTGAAATTATTTTTGGTTTTCCCTTAATAAAATGAACTGAAGAATTTTCAAAAATACTTTTATTAAAATGACTATTTGATTCAATTCTCATTTTTTCCATTTCAGGCTTTAAAATAGAAAGGAATTTATCTGTTTTTACTCCCTTGTTTTTATTTGCTAAGAAAGAAAATAATTTAACATCCAAACTTGATTTAATCCCTGGGTCTTTATCATCTATCAATAAAACACTAGAATTATATTTCATCAATATTTTGGCAAGAGTCATTCCGGTTTGTCCTGCACCAATAATAACTACGTTATAAATTTTCTCTTGAATTACTTCTTTATTCTTTTTTTCTTTTTTTCTCATTGTGTATAGAAATCTCCATATGTATCTTAAAATAAGATTAATTTATATTATAACAAAAAATAATTGATAAATTTTAGTAATATATTTTAATGTATAGATTTTTCGTAGACAATAAAAAAAATGATCATTTTGTACTATCAGATGATTTATTAAAACACATCAAAGTACTTAGAATAAAAAATGAAAATATTATTTGTATATTTGAAGAAGTTTTTTATATTTGTAAATTAGAAAATAATTTAGCAATGATTATTGAAAAATCGGATGATTTAAACGAATATGAAAATCAAGTTATTTTGTGTCCTACACTTATTAACATCAAAAGATTTGAGTGATTGATTCAAAAATCAGCAGAATTGGGAGCAACAAAATTAATTCCTATGTTTAGTAAAAATATGAACATTAAATATAAGGATATTTCCAAAAACAAGATGATTAGGTGAAGAGAAATATCAAAAAATGCCTGTGAACAATCTTTTAGAAATAAAATTATGAGTATTGAAGATCCAATTGATTTTGAACAAGCAATTAAAATAATTGCTAAATATAAAGTTATTGCACATGAAAAAATTAATTCTAAAAAAATTAATTCTCTTTCAGATGATATAATTATATTGGTTGGTCCAGAAGGTGGATTCACAGAAAATGAAATTAATTTAGCAAAAAATAATGGTTTTGATATTGTTAATTTAGGCAATAGAATATTAAGGTCAGAAACTTCATCAATTTTTTTACTTTCAATAATAAAATAATGTATAATAAATTAGCAACATTTACATATTTATAATAATATGTAAATACCATATAATTGCTAATATAAAAAGAAGAAGAAGGTCTATTATGAGACAAACAACAATTGTTAAACATAAAGAAGTTAATAAAAACTGATATGTAATTGATGCTGAAGGGCAAGTGCTTGGAAGACTTGCAGCTCTAGCTGCAACATATTTGAGAGGTAAAAATAAGCCAACATTCACACCAAATGTTGATATGGGTGATAATATTATTGTGATTAATGCAGATAAAATTATTCTTACAGCAAACAAAGAGTCTGATAAAATTTATTATTCTCACTCAGGTTATCCTGGTGGTCTAAAAACCACAAATCCTGCGGAATTGAGAATTAAAAAACCGATTTCAATTGTTGAAAGAGCTATCAAAGGTATGATACCTCATACAAAACTTGGGAGCAAACAATATCGTAATCTTTATGTATATGCTGGTGTTGAACATGAACAATCTGCTCAACAACCTATAAAGTTAGAGGTTAAATAATTATGGCTAAACAAGAAATAGTTTATAGAGGATTAGGAAGAAGAAAATCTTCAACAGCAAGAGTTATAATTAAAACAGGTAGTGGAAAATTCTTAATTAATAAAAGAGAAGCTAAAGAATATCTAAGATCTGATATCCTGATTAAAGATTCATTGCAACCATTAGAAATTTTGGAATCAATGAATCAATGAGATATTAATGTAAATGTAAAAGGTGGAGGTCTTGCTGGACAAGCGGGGGCAATTCGTTTAGGGATTGCAAGAGCATTAATTGAGTCAAGTATAGATTATAGACCCAAATTAAAAAAAGAGGGAATGTTAACACGTGACGCTAGAATAAAAGAACGTAAAAAACCTGGTTTACGTAAAGCTAGAAAATCACGTCAATTCTCAAAACGTTAGTAATTTAATATTACTTTATAATGGGAGCGTAGCTCAGCTGGTTAGAGCACACGACTGATAATCGTGAGGTCGATGGTTCGAGCCCATTCGTTCCCACCATATAAATAAAAATTTACCAATTTTTAATAAATAAATAAAAAAGATTTTAAAATCTTTTTTTTATTATATATTTTGATAACAAGATAATTGTTATTGCCTATTCGCTACTAGAAGATTTTCTTTCTCTTCCGTATGAAGAAGAAGAAGAACTTCTTCTTTCTCCACCTTGTGAAGATCCACCACGGTCTCCGCCGTAACTTCTTCTTTCTCCACCTTGTGAAGATCCACCACGGTCTCCGCCATAACTTCTTCCTTCTCCTGAAGAAAAACTATTACCTCTAAATCCACCGCCACGACGATCTCTGTTTCCAAAACTTCTACTTCTGCCTCTGTTGCCTTTTGAAGCAACCGCAGGTTCTGGAGTTAAAGCAAGTTTAGACGAAGAAGTTTTCTTATCAAGAATATATTTTGCCAATAAAATTGCCAACTCTTTTGAAGAATAATCTTTTTCTAAATCTTTTTCTAAATAAGTAGGATATTCTGAATCATCTTCTTTAAATTCATCAATTATTAAACGTAAATTTTCTGATAAATGAACTTTTCATGCTTCCCTAATTTCAACATCACTCGGAATTTGAATTTCTTCAATTTTAGATCCTGTTTTAAAACAAATTTCTTTAATGTGTTCTAATTCTTCTGGTTTAACTAAAGAAAGTGCATAACCTTTTCTTCCTGCTCTTCCTGCTCTACCTATTCTATGTGTATAGTATTCTATTTCTTGGGGTAAATCAAAATTAACAACTCACTCAATATGCTCAACATCTATACCTCTTGCCATAACATCAGTAGCAACCAAGATTGTTTTTGAGTGATTTCTAAATTTTTCCATCACAAAAGTTCTTTCTCTTTGTTCCATATTTCCTTGAATTGCAGCAGAAGAATAACCTGATTGGTTCAATGCTTCATTTAACTCATCCACTCTTCTCTTTGTTCTACCAAAAATAACCACTGATTTTGGTTTATATAATTCTAAAAATTTCATTAATGTTGAAAGTTTCTTTCCTTCTCTTACAATAACTAATTCTTGAGTAATTGTCGCAGCAGATTTTAAACCTTCAGATACATTTATACTAACAGGATCAACAGTCATAATTGAAGCCAAATCTTTAGTCTTTTTATTAAATGTAGCTGTGAAAAAAAAGTTTTGTCTTTTCTTTGGCAGGTAAGTTATTATATTTTCAATATCTTTTTGAAATCCAATATTCATTAATTCATCAGCTTCATCTAAAGTAAAAGTTTTTATATTGTCCAAAACTATTTTTCTACTATTTAATAAATCATTAATTCTTCCAGGAGTGGCAACAACAACATGTGGCTTATCTTTTAAATCTCTAGCTTGTTTATCATAACCGCTTCCACCTAAAATCAAACAAACTTTTGCATTTGAAAATTTTCCCATTTTTTTTATTCCTGTATAAATTTGAGAAGCTAGTTCTCTAGTAGGCGCTATTATTAAATGCTCAATACTTAATGAGTTTTCATTTATCATGTTTACAATTGGAATTCCAAATGCACCAGTTTTACCTGTCCCTGTTTGCGCTTGACCAATTACATCTTTTCCAATAAAGGCTGCCTTAAACGTTTCTTCTTGAATTGGTGTAGCTTTATCAAAACCCATCTCTTCCAAACTCTTTTGTACTTCTTCATTTATTTCTTTTATTTCTTTAAATATCATCTTATTTTTTTCTTTCTTATTTTCTATTATCTTCTCAAAACTTCAATCAATTATTTAAATGTATTTTATAAAATTATTAACTTAAATTAATAAGGTAAACATATTATACATAATAATCATAAATATAATGGTAATTTAAGTTATTAAACATCAGAAGAATCCATTTTATGCTTTACAAGTTATTATCATTTGTATTATTTTAATAAAAATTAGTTTAAAAAGAACTATAATAAGATTAAAATAAATTTAAAAGTGGAGGAGTTTTTTTATGTACTCAAATTGAAATAATAGTGTTTTGCCTGTAATTAATGACCAGGCAACAAAGTCAATACGTGTTCCCCATCCTCAACAATTTGTAAAACCTGCTCAACAAACAGTTCAACAACAATACAAGAGAGAAACTCCAATTGGTGTGAATGATTATTATTCAATGAATAACTCAACTATTCCAATGAAAGTTAATGGCGTTGATATGGCAAGTTATAATGGTGGAAGAAATCATAGAAATGAAAGAAATATGATTAGAGAACAAATGCAAAATTATATGCAACAACAACCAATTAATAAAATTTTGAAAACACAATTTGAAAGAAATGTGAACCAACCAAAAATTGATATTCAAGAATCAATTATTGCAATTAATAAACTTACAAAAGCAATAAATAATTTGTCCGAAATTCAAAGTATGAATTTGGAATTAAACCAACAATCATTTAGTAATGATTCAAATGGTTTTAATTTGGGTTTTGACACAACTAACTTGCAAATAAAATTATCTACTTTAAATGATTTGTTAGACCAAGGTGGTATATCTTTAGAAGATTATGATAGAATAAGAAGAGAAATTATTGCACAAGAAATTGATAATAATTTTTAATAAAGGTATATTAAAAATGCTACTGACTATTTTTCATTTAAACTTTATAAAGTATAATTTATAAATATGTCCAAATTTATTAACTTGCACTTTAATAGTGAATATAGTTTATTAGAATCAAGTGTTACCATTGATTCTTATGTTTCTTTTGCAATTGAAAATAATATCTCAACATTAACAATCACTGATCACAATAATATGTATGGTGTTGACAAATTCATTCATCTTTGTAAAAAACATAATATAAAACCAATAATTGGAGTTGATTTAGATGTTCAAGATTTTAGATTAATATTATTGGCAAAGAATTATTTAGGATTTCAAGAATTAAACAGGCTTGTTTCATTAAAAACAAAAAAAAATATTAACCTTGATGAAATTAATGTTGAAAACTTGTTTATTATTGACCATCCAACATATGGTTATTTTTCACTAAACAAAAAAGAGCCAGACGTTAATAATTTTTTTTATAATTGTCAAGATTATGAAAATCAAAAATCAATTATTGTTAAAGAAAATAAAATTATTAATAGGGATGAAAATGAAACAATTTTAATTATTAACTCACTAACTAACAAACAATCTAAAAATATTGAATATCCTGGATTCACCAATGAAACTGATATTCACAAATCAATAATTGAAAGGACAAATTTAATTGCAAATAACTGTAATGTTATTTTCCCAGTGATTGATTCTCTATTTCCCCAATATATTAATGACATGAAATTGAGCTCGTTTGATTATTTAAAAATAAATACTCAAAATTCATTTCAAGAAAAATTTTCGCTTTTTAATTCTGATAATATTGATATTGTTAAAAGTAGAATTAAATATGAATTATCTATAATTTATAAATTAAATGTTGCTGATTATTTTTTAATTATTTGAGATCTAATGAAATGAGGAAGGAAGAATGATATTTCTTTTGGACCAGGAAGAGGATCTTCAGCGGGTTCCATTATTTGCTATTTGCTTGATATTACAGAAATAAATCCTCTGGAATATGGCCTACTCTTTGAGAGGTTTTTAAATCCGGAAAGAGTATCCATGCCCGATATTGATATTGATGTTCAAGATGATAAAAGGGAAATATTATTTGAATACATTAAAACTAAATATGGTTTCTCAAATGTAGCTCAAATAATCACCTTTCAAAGAATGACATCGAAAAGTGCCTTTAGAGATGTTTCAAGAGTATTAAATATTCCAAATAGTGAAGTTAATATAATTTCCAAATTAATTCCTTTTGATAATAATCTGACAGACGCTTTCAAAAAATCTGCTTCGTTTAGAGCTAAAATAAACGAGAAAGAGATTTACACAAATGCATATAATCAAGCTCTCAAAATTGAAAATTTACCAAGACAAAAGGGAACTCATGCAGCAGGTGTAATAATATCTCAAAATCCTCTAGTTGAAAAAATCCCTGTAATATATGATGAAAAATCATTAATTTCACAATTTTCAATGGATTATTTAGAATCTTGAGGGATGCTTAAGATTGATCTATTAGGACTCAAAACATTATCAACTATTCAAAATATAATTACTAACATTAATAATACAGTTGATAAAAAAATATTATTTAGCAAAATTCCTTTAAATGATGAAAGGACAAATGCCTTACTTTCCAAAGGAAATACAATTGGAATATTCCAACTAGAATCTCCAGGAATGATTAACACATTGAGAAGAGTGAAAGTTAATTTATTTGAAGATTTAGTTGCTATCATATCCTTATTTAGACCGGGGCCAATGTCAAATATTTCAACATACATAAAAATGAAAAATGGTGAAGAAAAGATAATTTATTTATCAAAGGAATACGATTCTATTGTAAGTTCTACTTATGGAATTATTATCTACCAAGAACAAATAATGAAAATTGCTCAGGAATTTGCAGGAATGTCATTTGGGAAAGCAGATCTTCTTCGTAGAGCAATAAGTAAAAAAAATAAAAAAGAAATTCTTGAATTTAAGCAAATATTTATTGATGGTTCTATTAAGAAAAATAGGTCACTAACTTTAATTGAAAAAATATATACTGAAATTGAGAAATTTTCAGAATATGGATTTAATAGGTCACATGCTGTTGCATACGCTACATTGTCATATCGAATGGCTTATTTAAAATCTTGATATCCGATTGAATTTTATACTGCAATAATTTCTTCAATGCCTGGATTAGAATCAATAAATAAATATGTCGTTGAAGCAAGAAGTATGTCTTATAAGATTCATAGCCCTGAAATTAATTTATCAAAAAATAATGTTTATAGTCATAATAATGAAATATTCATTCCTTTAATTGTAATTAAGGGATTAGGAAAAGTGGCTTCTGATAAAATAATTACTGAAATAAGTGACAATGGATTATTCACTAGTTTTTATAATTTTATTGCAAGAGCAAAGAAAATAAGATTGGGAGATGCCATAATTGATATTCTTATTTATTCTAATGCACTAAGAAAATTTGGAAACATTGCAACACTTATCTTCAATTTGTCTAAAGCTAAAGCATATGCCGAATGTGTAATAATAACTCAAAAAGATAAAATTAAAATTGATTTTAATTTAGCTAGCGAGCAAGATATTATTATTGTTGAGCAAGATATATTACAGGAAATTAATTTTGAAAAAAAATATTTGGGAGCTGTCTACAATGCCTTTCCAACAATTAACTATGAAACAAAAAATTTGATAAAGAATTTATCTCATAATGTAGAATATAAAATTGTTCTTTTTGTTGAAGAAATAAATGAGAAAAAGAAGGACAAAAATGGTAATTTATTTGGAATTATAACAGTCAGTGACACAAGTGGGAGGGAAGATATTTTTGTTTTTTATCCCAATTGAGAAAAATTTAAAGAAATAAAAGCATCTTCATTAATTGAATGTAGAATTATTAAAAGCAATCAAGAATCAAATTACAGTATTAGAATATTGGGATGAAGGAAAATAAATGAAAAATAAAATATTGCTAATTGATGGAAATTTATTATTATTCAAAAGTTTTTTTGCAACTTATTATAATAAAAATAAGTTAGTGACTACAAATAACATTGATACATCAGCTACACATACTTTTATTATGTCTTTTCTAAAAGTTATTGAAATAACTAATCCAAGCCATTGCTTGATTGCTTTTGATACAGGAAAGAAAACAAAAAGACACGAAATTTACAATGAATACAAAGCTGGTAGAGCAAAGGTTCCAATTGAAATATTCGAACAGAAAAAAATTATTTTAGAAATATTGGATGCTATGAATATTTTACACACTGATATGATTGGATATGAGGGAGATGATATAATTGCAAGTGTGGCTACAAAGTTTTCAAATGAAAACGATATCATCATTTGATCTGATGATCAAGATTTATTACAACTAATTGATGATAATGTAAGCGTTATTGTCAAAGATTATAAAACAAAAAAATTCTTTATAAAAAATATTAATAACTTTAAAGATATTCATGGATTTGAACATTATCAAATACCGGATTACAAAGCAATCTCGGGAGACCTATCTGATAATCTTCCAGGAATAAAAGGTATTGGCCCAAAGGGAGCCAAAGGCCTATTAAGTAAATTTGAAACACTCGAAGATATATATAATAATTTAAATAGTTTAAATGAAACTATGAAAAATAAATTTATTGAATCAAAAGATATTTCTTTCATGTGTAAGAAATTGGCAAAACTTGAATTATTTCTTGATATTGATTTTAAATTAGAGCAATTAAAAATCTTAAGTTTTGCAAACAATGAAACTGAGAAAATTTTGAGTAACTATGAGTTAAATAAAATCAAAGAAATCTTAAAAATTTAATATAAAATAAACTCCTATAAAAGAGTTTATTTGTATTTATATTATTTGTTAACTGTTAATAAATTATTTTTTGAAACCTCTATTG